>JBIKOO010000135.1:0-3513 GCA_044358015.1 Ilumatobacteraceae bacterium | reverse complement strand
CCGGGGCGTTCACATACGGCTAATCGGTCTTTGAGAATCCAAGTGAAGTTTCTGGGGGTAATTCCCAGAGCCCACTTTCCACGTAACTTAGGCGGCACGCCGTCACACTAGTCCTGAGCAGGGGCGGAGGTGATCGAGATTCGCTGATTTGTTCGACTTATTCTGAATCCACCCGGTAATTCACAGGCCACGACCTCGCCTCGAGCAACCGCCAGCACCCGTTCAACCGAGGCCGCGTCGGGGGGATGAGCGCCAGATAGCCACTTTCGGATGGCCCGTCGGGCCAAGGCGACCGGTGCCGCAGACACCGCTTTGGCGTCAGTGGGGTCAATTTCGGCGGCTAATTCGTCCAATAAGGCCGAATCATCGGCCATTAAGGCGGCTTGACGACTCAAGATCGGGGTGAGGTCACGGTGGGCGGCTTCGTTGAGCAGGGGCAAAATCTGTTGGCGAATGCGATTGCGGAGGAGTGAATGGTCGTTATTTGACGGGTCATTGACCGGTTGCCAACCCAAAAGTTGACAGACCGCTTCGGTTTCGGTTCGGCGAATGGCCAACAACGGATGCCCAACATGTTGACTCGGACCCCCGGTGGGGCGAATTCCGGCCATTCCATCAAGGCCGGCCCCGCGCAAAATGTTGAGAAGGACGGTCTCGGCTTGGTCGTCGGCGGTATGACCCGTCAAAACATCGTCAGGGAGGGCTTGATAACGTGCCTGGCGGGCTCGGGCCTCAAGATTGGGACCTTGACCAACCTCGACAGTGACCGCCTGAAATTGAGCGCTCATGGCCTCTGCCGCAGAGCGAACAATGTTGGCCTCGGTGGCCGACTCGGGGCGTAAACCGTGATCAACATGGATCGCAGTGACATTCAGGCCAGCGGCAACCGCCAAAGCCAAGAGGGCTAACGAATCGGCTCCACCCGAAACAGCACACGAGACAGAAGCGCCCGCAACGGGAAAAGTCGTTCGAGAGAGAAGATCAACAATTAAAGGCGAATGTTGCCACGTCGCCTGGGTTCCCGAATCGGGAATGGCTCAGCCCTCGTCGTGGCCGCGGCGCTGGCGCTTACCCGGGAAACGGGTTGCCGACACCTGCTTGACATAGCCAACACCCACAGCAGCCACGGTCAAAATTCCTACGATCGTGAGAACTACGCCGATCCACCAGTGCCAAATGTTTGCTGCGAGCATGACTGTCATGGTAGCGACTTTTGGGGGTGACCTGCTAGTTCCTCGGCCTCAAGATTGTGCCTCAAGATTTTGCTGACGAACCTGTGACCCACCAGATCGACATGCATCGCTGCACCAACGGACTTCATCCCATACCCGCTCCCACTTTTTTCGCCACTCAAAAGGGCGGTTGCACGCCGCACACACCTTGGGCGGGTGACCATTTTTGGTGTGGGCGACTCGACTCACTCGGCTAAATCGCTCTGGTCATTCAGTTGGGCTACGAATTGGTCGAGTGAACCAACAAAGCGATCGAGGTAGGTCGATAATTCACGAAACTCGTCCTGATCAAATGTGGACATGATGTGAATGATGAGTTCTTGGCGACGAGCCGCGGCATCGGCGTGACGTTTGCGGCCCGACTCGGTGGCCGACACAACAACCACTCGCTTGTCATCGGTACTTCCGCACCGTGTTGCGAGTCCGAATTTTTCGAGGCGCTGAATGGCTCGTGTGGCAGTTGACGGGTCAACGCGCAGTGCATCAGCTAAATCGCCCATCCGCCAGCCTGGTTGTTGGACTAACAAATCAAGAGTGTCCATTTGGCCAAACTCGAGAGCATCTTCACCCTCTCCAAAAAAGTATTCAATGAGTTTGCCCATGGATGCTCCACGGCGAAGTTCGCGCCACGCTCGTCCGACGCGCAACGCGGTATCGCGTTGCTCGGGACTGAGTTGCTCAAGTTTGTTGGAACTTGTGGACGTCATTGCGAATGTAGGGTACAACCAATGGAGACACCTCTTCACGCCCTAGGGGTCATTGCCTCACAAAGCGTCATGATTACTTCTTCTTTACGCCATGTTGAGTTGTTCACGATGCGCGGTTTAGTCACCATCATGTGGCATCAAGTGCCAGCTGGCGTGCCTGTTACTCCCACAGCCATCGTGGCGTGTGGCGGTGCGATGGGTGGGCTTCTTGGTCCAGCCGATGGTCTGTATCAAGAGTTAGGTGACTCATGGGCTTCTCGTGGAGTGCCGGTTTTGCGCGTTTCCTATCGTCGGCCCAACGACCTAGATATGTGTTGCCTTGATGTGGCCGCAGCGGTTCAGTTGGCGGCTGACGCTGGAGCACAACAAGTTGTGGTGATGGGGCATTCATTTGGCGGTGCGGTCGCGGTACGGGTTGGTGTTGTGATGGATGAAGTTGCGGGCGTTGTTACGTTTGCGACTCAGTCGGCTGGATGTGAAGTGGCAGCAGGTTTACGGGGCCGTCCCTTGTTGTTGTTCCATGGCGACATGGATGAGATCCTGCCGATGCAATCAAGCGAAATCGTTGCGGCCATGGCAGGCAGTGGCGAAGTTGTGGTGTGCGAAGGCGACGGCCACCTGTTGTCGAACAGTGGGGCAGAGATGTTGATGCGACTTGAAGAGTGGTTGCCGCAAGTCTTGGGTTGCTGAATCAGCCAGTGGTGCTGGGTGACTGGCTGGCATTGAAGTATTCCCACTCTTCAATACGTGTTCCGTCGGGGAGATTGCAGTAACCAACTTGACCGGCAGTTTCATCAACAATTTCTAGGGTGCCGCCTTGATCGATGCAATATTGCGATGCTGGGTTGGCAACTTGAGCTCCGCCATCGGAGATGGGTGGATTAGTGGAAACAGGGGCATCATCGCCGCCACATGCGGCCATCAATGAACCAGCCATAAGTACTGCAGCAATCAATCGTGTTGTTTTCATGTCGTTACCTCAATGTCATCTCGATGGCGTACCGTAAAGATAGCAATTCGTTCAAAGCTACGGAGTAAGTCATGCACGTGTTTACCAACAGTCAAGAACTAGTCGATCACTTGGTGATACTGAAGACCACGGTGTCGGCCGAGAGCGACAAATTCTTTGAACTTGATCACGGTTTGCAGTGTGCGGCTTTACTCGAGAAATCTGACCCATCAGATATTGAACTGCAGGTGGCCGGATTGATTCACGATTTGGCTCACCCGTGGGACGGACCTGGTCAGCCTCGTCATGCCACGATGGGCGCCGAAGCGGTGCGTCCGATTCTGGGCGATCGTGTCGCAGCGTTAATTGAAGGTCATGTGCCGGCCAAGAGATTTTTAGTGACAACACGACCTGAGTATCGAACACTGCTATCTGAAGACAGCATCATGACCTTGGCAGCGCAAGGTGGCGATCTCACTGATGCAGAAGTCGCGGCGTTCACAACCAATCCATGGTGGGAAGCAATGGTTGCGTTACGCATCGCCGACGATGGTGCGAAAGACCCACATGCAGTTGTGCCCGCTCTCGAACATTGGATTGATGCCATTCACTCGTTGAGCAAGGT
>JBIKOO010000134.1:0-3514 GCA_044358015.1 Ilumatobacteraceae bacterium | reverse complement strand
CTCACCGTTGTAGCAATCATTGGCAAACTGGTTGCAGGGCTCGGCATTGGTCGTTCTGGTGGCGACAAGTTACTCATCGGCATTGGCATGATGCCACGCGGCGAAGTCGGGCTGATCTTTGCGTCAATTGGCTTGTCAAAAGGAGTTCTTGATAACGAACTCTATGGTGCGCTTTTGTTGATGGTTCTCGTGACGACACTGATCACTCCACCCTTGCTTCGTTTGAAAATAGCCAAACGAACGGACTTGAAGATGCCGTCACAAGTCGAAGTTTGGACGTCGGTCGACACGTCACATCTGTTTGATGAACTTCTCAATAACGACGCCGACGAATGGTGGCGCATTATTGATCGTCGCAATATTGAGTTGCGAATTCCTGAAATTGGCACCGCAATGCAACGTCATCGCGCCGAACCAGACTTTGCTGATCAAGGGTTAAACGGTCATCTTCATTCGCTACACACTTTGAAATTACATCTTGATGATCCACGACGTGACCCGATGTTGAGTCGAGCGATCGACCGAATCGGTCTTGTCGAGATTGTTGCTTTGGCATGTTTCATTGACTCGTTAATCGATAACGGTCATGACGCAGTTGAAGTTGCGACTCAGATGTTGCCTGAGTCGACTGACGACATCATGCACATCTTGTCGCTCAGCGAATCAATGAAAAATGCAGTGAAGGGGCCAGATCCTTCAATCCCATCTGAACTTTTGGTCGGAGACACCTACATCACATTGTCCGCTTATGTTGTCGCCGCCCTCCCAGCTTCTGAATATCACCGAGCAGCTCTTGACGTAGCCGTCAACGGTCTCCTCTAACGACGTCCATTTCATACGGCCTGCCGAACACAGCGCTCACACTGCCGTAACAATTCACGGACACTCGAGAAACATCAACCTCCTAGGTTTCTACCAGCGCAAGCGGTTCTGACAGCGTCGTCAAGCCCCCGAAGTCACTTCGGGCGTTACGCCCGTCAATGGCGACGTGCATCCCCTACCAGAAACCACTATCTCCTGAGGAGGACACATGCTTACCCAATCCAGGGCGACTGTCGAAAACTACGACAGCTCGACCGATTTCTTTCCTGACCTGACCCGCAAGCGGACGCCGTTGTTGAAACGACTTTTGGTTGCGTTAACCATTTCATCGGGCGCACTTGTTGCAACCGGAAGCATCGCCTTAGCTGCTGAAGGTGACTTCGATGCCGAGGGTGCGATCACATCACTGGCGACTGCAACCAACTTGTTGTGGGTCATCATCGGTGCGTCACTCGTGATTTTCATGCAAGCCGGCTTCGCACTCGTTGAGACTGGTTTTTGTCGTGCCAAGCATGCAGCACATGTCATGACGACAAACTTCGCCATTTTTGGCCTGGGATTCATCGGCTTTTTCTTTGTCGGTTTCCCCTTAGCTTTCGGCGGATTCAGTTACAGCGCATTTGGACTTGATGCACCAATCGGCGAACCACTTCTTGGTAGCGGCGAATGGGTCTTCTTGTTCAAGGGCGGCTGGGCTTTATCAGGTGATGGCATCACGCCAGCACTGCTTGGCTTCTTCTTGTACATGGTTGCCTTCATGGACACCGTTGCCACAATTCCAACTGGCTCAATGGCCGAACGTTGGAAGTGGGGAAGTTTCGTCGTGTGGGGCTTCTTCTGTGGAGCTATCTACTACCCATTGTTCGCAGCCTGGACTTGGGGCGGCGGCTGGTTGTCGCAGACCTGGAGCAGTATGAATCTTGGTGCTGGCTATGTCGACTTCGCTGGGTCGGGTGTCGTGCACTCGGTCGGTGGTGTTGCAGCATTCGCTGGTGCCAAAGTCCTTGGTGCTCGTATCGGCAAGTTCGATAAAGACGGCAACCCACGAGCAATGCCCGGCCACCACATCCCCATGGCCATGCTCGGAACTTTGATCTTGTTGTTCGGCTGGTTCGGATTCAACGCTGCATCAACGTTCGCAGCAACTGATGTTCAGTTCGCAACAGTTGCAACTAACACCGCAATTGCTGGTGCCTTTGGTGCAATCACTGCAATGTTCTGGATCACCAAGCGTTCAGGCAAGCCCGACCCGGGCATGATGGCGAACGGAATGTTGGCTGGCCTTGTTGCTGTCACTGCGCCCTGCGCATTCATTGCTCCTTGGGCCGCAGCAGTTATCGGAATCATCGCCGCGGTGTTGGTCATCGAGAGTGTGTTCTTCGTTGAGCGCAAGCTCAAGTTGGACGACCCGGTGGGTGCAATCAGTGTTCACGGTGTTGGTGGTCTCTTCGGAACATTGTGTGTCGGCATCTTCTCGAACGGTAGTTACGGCGCTGGTTGGAACTTGTCAGACAGCGACGGAGTCAAGGGCATCATTAAGGGCGACTGGGGCCAGCTTGGCGCACAGGCACTTGGTGTTGCAGTGATCATCGTTGTTATCGGCGGTATCGCTTACACATTCTTCAAGTTGCAAGACATCATCTCGAAGAAGATGGGCAAGGGCGGCATCCGCTCAAATGAAGAAGACGAACTTGTTGGTCTTGACCTACCCGAGATGGGTGTTTACGCCTACCCCGAGTTCGTGAAGAGCTGACGGAACGACCAGAGAGGAACACAACAAAATGAAACTCATCACCGCAATCGTGAAGCCCTTCAAATTGGATGACGTGAAAGATGCCCTCAAGGCAGCCGGCGTCCAGGGCATCACCGTCAGTGAAGTCAGAGGCTTTGGTCGTCAAGGTGGCCACAGCGAAACGTACCGAGGAGCCGAATACAAAATCGACTTCGTGCCCAAGGTTCGCCTCGAGTTGGTCGTTGATGATGGCAGCGTTGACGCAGTCATTGCAGCAATCAAGGCTTCAGCAGTCACCGGAAAAATCGGCGACGGAAAGATCTGGGTAGCCAACATCGACCGCCTCGTTCGTATCCGTACCGGCGAAGAAGGACCTGACGCTATTTAGTTGAAAGCAAGGCAAGAGCTTGCTGGCCTATTCGCTGGCGGCAATACGGAGAAGGTTCTCCTCTCCGGTAGGGGCAGTCCCCGAGTTGACAGTTCGCTGTCGGCTCGGGGACATCCTTTTTTCGTACACATCTGCACCGCACCATTCGTTTATATTGCCGAAACAATTGAGCAATCTGAGTTTTCTATGGTTCCTTCGTCAACTCGTGCCCCGAGTTGACACAAGATCACACACCAATCAGGAGAACCAATGGACAGCGGCAATATTGCGTGGGTGCTGATTTCAGCAGCCCTCGTACTTTTCATGATTCCCGGCCTCGCATTTTTCTACGGAGGAATGGACCGAAGTCGAAATGTTCTGAACATGTTGATGATGAACTTTTATTGTGTTCTCATCATCCCGATTTTGTGGGTTGCCATTGGCTTCTCGCTTTCGCAAACCCCATTTGATAACAGTTTCATTGGTGGTTTCGACTCGTTCTTTTTGAAGGACATCACGGCAGCTGGCGACGGAATGTCATTAGCCACGATCGCATTCCTCGGAATGTTTGCCGCAATCACACCAGCACTGAT
>JBIKOO010000133.1:0-3539 GCA_044358015.1 Ilumatobacteraceae bacterium | reverse complement strand
CGCGCACAATCGAGATGTCATCAGGCTGCATTTGCCGTTTGATGTCCAAGATGCGCATGGAGTCACCCTATCGGCGGTGGTTCGGAGGCTGAACGAGTTGATTAGGGTCAAAGCATGGCCAGTAAGAAAGCACCAGCAAAAAAGGCACCCGTCAAGAAGGCAGTGGTGAAGAAGGCAGTGGTGAAGAAGGCAGCAGTCAAGAAACAAGCAGCGGTCAAGTTTAAGGGTAAGCCGAAAGATCAAGCTATTGAAGTCGCGCGACGTCTAGCGATTGGTTATCCCGAAGTGATTTGCGAACTCGATCATCGCAACGCTTTCGAGTTGATATCGGCCACCATCTTGTCGGCGCAATGCACCGACGTGCGCGTCAACATGGTGACGCCGGCATTGTTTGCGCGTTTCCCAGATCCGTGGTCGTTGGCATCAGCTGATCCATCAGAAGTTGAAACACTCATTCGCTCGACGGGCTTTTACCAGAGCAAGGCAAAAAATTTAATGGGGATGGCGCAAAATTTGATTGAACGTTTTGGGGGAGAAGTACCGAGCGAACTTTCAGATCTCGTCACGTTGCCAGGTGTTGGTCGCAAGACGGGCAACGTTGTGCGCAGTGTGGTGTTCGATTTGCCAGGATTACCCGTTGACACTCACGTGGGTCGATTGTCACGACGCTTAGGACTCACGAAACTCGAAGATCCAGTGAAGGTCGAATTGCAACTCAACGATTACTTACCGCCTGCTGAGTGGGGTTCGTTTAGTTTGCGACTCATCTTGCACGGACGTCGCGTGTGCGACGCTCGTAAACCGCAATGCACGATCTGTGAATTGGCTGATATTTGCCCGTCGGCAGGTGTGCCGGTGACCGCTCCGACAACGAAGCGGTCACCACGAAAAAGTTGAAATTGGCCGTTCTTTGTGCTTCTGGTGCAGAATCGTTGCGAAATCTGCAACGATTCTGCACCAGAAGCACAAAGAATTCCGGTTACTTGACGACTTTGCTGGCGCGGAGCAAGGCGCGCTGAGCCGTGCGCAAGGCTCGATCGGCCTCGTGGATTGCCATCAATAGATCATCGTGCTTGCCATCAAGGTTCATCTGGCCCAGATCGGCGACGCGCTGGCGGTAGCGCTCGGCACCTTCGGCCATCACGGCAAGTTCGGCGGCAATCGTGGTCAAATCAGATGAGGTCACGGCTCAACCATATGTCATGGGTTGTAAAAACAATCATGGCAATCCTGCTTGGGGTTCTAAGTCATCAGGGTCTGACTGCCTCATTTGGGTAGCCTTGCAGGGTGACCCGAGTGCCCGTTCGAGACGATCTATCAGCGCTTGAGGGCTACCACTCGCCCCAAGTCGATGTTCGGGTACGACTCAACACCAACGAAGCTCCAGTCGCGCCACCGGCCGCCTTTCGCCAGGCCTATGCCGAGGCCGTTGCCAAAATTGAATGGCACCGTTATCCCGACCGTGGCGCCACGGCCTTGCGGGCGGCCATCGCCGAATTGCACGGGGTTGACCCGGCCATGGTGTTTGTGGCCAACGGAAGTAACGAAGTTCTCCAAACCATTCTCTTGACGTTCTCTGGTTTTGGCCGAACGGTCGCCACATTTGAACCGACCTATCAAATGCACGGGCAGATCGCGCGCAGCACTGGAGCGACTGTTGTCGAGGGAGAGCGCGGCGCCGACTTCTCTCTTGACATTGCCGAAGTTCGTCGGGTCATCACCGAGTTTCGACCACACGTCACATTCTTGTGTTCGCCGAACAACCCAACGGGCGGGGTCGATTCGCCCGAGTTAGTTCGTGAAGTGCTCGCGTTAAATGCTGGACCCAACCCCGGCCTCGTCGTTGTTGACGAGGCCTATGGGCAGTTTGCCGATTGGAGCGCGCTCGAATTGGTCAGCGAAGAAACTCCACTCGTTGTGACGCGAACATTCTCCAAGACCTGGAGCATGGCGGCAGCACGTTTGGGTTATCTCATCGGACCGAAGTGGCTGGTTGCCGAACTCGACAAAGTAGTTCTGCCTTATCACCTCGACACCGCCAAGCAAATCGCCGGAACCTTGGCCGTTCAATATCGCGGTGACATGGAAGAACGCGTGCGCATGATTGTTGCCGAACGCGAACGAGTTGTTGCCACATTGAAAACTCTTGATATTGAAGTCTTTCCGAGCGGTGCAAATTTTGTTCTCTTCCGCACCAAGTCAAAAACTGGTCGGGCCGTTTGGCAGGGCTTGTTAGATCGCAGTGTGCTCATTCGTGATTGTTCGGGTTGGCCACGTTTAGAAAATTGCTTGCGCGTCACCATTGGCACGCCAGAAGAAGATGATGCTTTTCTTGTTGCTCTCACGGAGGTTTTGAAATGAGTCGTACCGCAAGTCGTTCGCGTACAACTGCAGAAACATCAATTGAACTTTTCGTTGATCTTGATGGAACCGGAAAGTGTGATGTCAGTACTGGCATTCCGTTCTACGACCATATGTTGACACAGGTCGGTAAGCACGGTGGATTCGATCTACGTATCGCTGCCAAAGGCGATATTCATATTGATACTCACCACACCGTTGAAGACGTTGCGATCACTTTTGGTGAAGCCATTCGTGAAGCTCTTGGCGACAAGAGTGGAGTTCGTCGTTTCGCCAGTGGCCTATACCCATTAGACGAAGCACTCATCGAAATCGCGCTCGACCTGTCGGGTCGTCCATTTGTGGTGTGGGATGTTCCGATGCCCGAGTGCTTGCCCTTAGGTGATCCCGCTTTTGATCCGCAATTGGCCGAACACGCCATCAGTTCATTGGCAACATCGGCCGGTGTGACTTTGCATGTTGGGCTCAAGCATGGTCGTAACGTGCACCACATTATTGAGGCTGCCTTTAAAGGTCTTGGTCGTTGCTTCCGCGATGCTGTGCGCATAGAAGGAACCGATGTGCCATCAACTAAGGGTGTGTTGTGACGGCGTTTTGTGAGCGTGGTTTGTGAGCAAACCCGTTATTGCTGTTCTTGATTACGGCATTGGCAATTTGCGCTCAGCTGAAAAGGCTTTACAAAAAGTCGGTGGCGATGCGCATCTCACCCGCGACCCTGCATTTGTCGCGTCGGCTGATGCCGTCGTCTTGCCAGGCGTTGGTGCGTTTGGTGCGTGCATGGATGCATTGCGCGGCGCTGGTCTTGAGGATGTTGTGTATGGCGCCGTTGATTCGGGTCGGCCGTTCTTAGGTATTTGTGTCGGCATGCAGATGTTGTTCACGTCGAGCCAAGAAGATCTTGATGCTCGCGGCCTCGACATCATTTCAGGAACTGTGAAGTGGATTCCGCCAGGTGTGAAGCGACCGCAAATGCAGTGGAACAAGCTTTCGTTTACTCAACCTGACGACGCCATGTTTGAAGGTGAATTGTTGCGCGATGCACCAAACGGTTCGTGGGTCTATTTCGTGCATTCACTCCATGGAGTTCCGATGGATCCCTCGCTTGTGGCTGCCACATGCGACTACGGCGTCACTCTGAATGCTGCGTTTCGACAGGACAATGTTTTTGCCACGCAGTT
>JBIKOO010000206.1:0-3549 GCA_044358015.1 Ilumatobacteraceae bacterium | reverse complement strand
GCCATGACCGGACCTGAGGGAATGTTGTCGAGTAACTGATCAACGATCAGTGTTGATTCGCGAACCTCTTGCAGACGAATCCAGCAACGAGCGAAACTGTCGCCGTCTGGGTGAGTCCAAACTTTCCAGTCGACCTTGTCCCAAGCCATCGGCAACGACTGATCACGACGCAAGTCCCAATCAACACCACTCGCGCGCAAGTTGGCGCCAGACAAGCCGTACTGCATGGCGATGTCTTTCGGAATCACACCAATACCGCGAGTACGGCTTTGGAAGATCTCGTTACCGAACAGAAGGTCTTCCATTTCGGTGCAGAAATTACGCAACGTCTTCATGACCGCGCGAGTTTCATCAATGAAGCCCGCGGGAAGATCGTCTTTGAGCCCACCAATGCGGTCAAAGTTGGGATGGAAGCGTCCGCCCGTAGTTCCTTCGATGAGGTTCAACACGTGTTCGCGATCGCGGAACGCCATGAACACGGGCGTGACAGCGCCTAACTGCACGCCGAGGTCGCCGAGGAACAGCGACACGTTGGCGATACGTGACAATTCAAACAAGATAGTGCGAATCCATTGAGCACGCGGTGGTGCTTCAATTCCCATCAACTTTTCAGCAGCCAAAATGAAGGGCACTTCGTTGGCAAAACTTCCGAGCCAGTCAATGCGGTTCACAAGTGAGGTCACTTGTGGGTACGTACGAACTTCGGTGAGTTTTTCGTAACCACGGTGCATATAGCCACACGAAGGTTCGGCCCACACCACTTGTTCACCGTCAAGGTGAGCAATGATGCGCAACGTACCGTGAGTTGCGGGGTGCTGCGGTCCGATGTTGAGGGTCATGCCCTCGGTTTCGAGTTCAACGTTGAGACGCGCATCGGCGGCCTGCGACGCGATGTACGCCAGTTGGCGACGATCAATAAGTGATTCAGTAGACGTCATTCTGCGTCACCTTCTTCATCAGCAGAGCCACCAGGCATGGGTTCAACATCGACAATTCCGGGCCACGGCTTCACCATGCGCGCAAGCAAGGGGAAGTCTTTGCGCAACGGATGACCTTCAAATTCTGTTGGCAAATACATATTGCGAAGATCGGGGTGACCAGCAAAACCAATGCCAAACATTTCATGAGCTTCTCGTTCGTGCCAATTCGCACCAGCGAAAACTGAAACCCATGATCCAACAACAGGTTCGGCATCGGGTACATCACACTTGATGTTGACACCAACATGCAAGGTGGGGTGCACTAATCGAGCGAGCACTTGCATGCGAGTTGCGCCACCGGCGTAACCCTGTCTCACTGTGTCGTCACGTTCAGGCGGCGGAGCAGTGGGATCATCTTCGCCTTTGCCAAATGGCGATGGCATCCAGTCGATGGCCGACAAGAAACAAAAGTACTCAAAGCCCATGTCGCGTAAAGCAACACCCGCACGACGCCATGCATCAGTACTGACGCGTACCCATACATCATCACCAGGCTTCACCAAACTGTCGACGAGATCGGCGCCAATATACGTACGAAGATCGTCAACAATGCGCTCGCGCAAAGTGTCGCCAGGAATCTCAGCAATCGGAGTATCAGTTGACGACATTCAACTCACCTCGCTTGGCGGCAGCTTTCTTAGACTTCTTGGATTCGCCAACGATGATCGGCTTGTAACCCTCGCCGCGCCAACGGGCACCCATGTCTTCGTTCAAGATGCGCTGCTGCAACAACACAACGCCTTCAAGCAAAGCCTCGGGCCGAGGAGGACAACCAGGTACATACACATCAACCGCAATGATTTGGTCAACGCCCTTGGTCACTGAATAACTGTCCCAATATGGTCCACCGCTGTTTGCGCATGAACCCATCGAGATGACGTACTTCGGATCTGGCATTTGTTCGTACAAACGCTTGATAGCTGGAGCCATCTTGTCGGTCACGGTTCCGGAAATCACCACAAGGTCGGCTTGACGCGGACTTGCCGGAAGCGGAATAACACCAAGGCGCATGACGTCATATCGCGGGGATGCAAAAGCAGCGCCCATCTCGATGGCGCAACACGCAAGGCCCCACTGATACACCCAAAGGGAGTACGAGCGACCCATGTTTAGTAATGAATTCAGCGGCTTTGGCAGCCGCCCGCGGTCAACGAGACCCATGTGACTCCTTGTCCATTACACCCAGCGAAGGACACCCTTACGCCAGGCGTAGACGAGACCCAATAACAACACACCCACAAACACACCCATTTCAACTAAACCGAAACCGGCGTAGCGTTCGAGCTGGGTGGCCCACGGGAAAATAAACACCGCTTCAACGTCAAACACGACGAAGAGAAGTGCGAACACGTAGTAACGAATCTGACTTTGCGACCAACCTTCGCCAACGGGATCAACACCGCTTTCGTAGGTCAGCAACTTTTCACGCGTCGGGTTTGATGGGCGGATCAAAACGGCAATGCCCAAAAGCAAAGACGCCAAAAGAAGGGCGATCAACCCGAACCAAAATACGACGAGGTAGGACCTCAAGAACTCTGACATCGCCGAAGACGCTACTACGGGCGACCCAACCACTCCTAACTTCTCTACCTGCATATGGCTGGAAGTTCAGTCACGCCCGAGCGGGTTGGCTTGCGGCTGAAGCGACTGACTCCACGAACCAGTCGACGATTTGGTCGCTGTTTTTACGACTCACACCCACATTGGCGCGGGTATCGGCCATCACTTTTTCGGCGGTGAGACCCAAACGGCTCAATTCTTCGGCTCCCCCACCTGACGTCCAGCGAGCCAACATTGACTCGGTGGCCTCAGGGTGAAACTGGCTAGCAAAGGTGCGACCACCCACAATGGCCTGCGGGCCCGACTCACTGTGGGCCAATTGGGTGAATTCGGCGGGCTTTTCAAAGACGTCAAAATGCCACTGCAACCATGGTCCTACGGCTATGACCTGCGGAAATGTCGTTTCGACTTGATGCCAACCCACTTCGGGACGGGTCGCTCGATGAACCCGACCACCTAACGCATGGGCCACAATCTGCGAGCCAAAACAGATACCAAATATCGGAATTCCGGCCCCGTGAGCTGCTTTGACCAGGGCGCTTTCGGCGGCAACCTCGCCCGAAATGTGGTCCCAATAGACGCTCCACTCTGATCCGAGCAGCAAAATGAGGTCGTGACCAGCCATTTCGGGCCATTCGGCAGGGTATTCGCGATGGGCCTCCGAGAAGGCAAAACCGTGGTGGCGGAACCGTTCTCCCACGAACCCTGGATCAGCATCATTCGAATTGGCAACCACGAGGGCACGCATCTTCTCCACGATAAGGCGATGGGGCTGAGTATGGTGAGTCATGCATGTCACTGACTGAAATTTCTGCTGCAGATATCACCCGAGCCCAGGCCGCCGGTGCTGGGGTCGTGAAGCACACCCCCGTCACTGCCTCAGCGGCTCTGAGCGATACGACGGGCGGCGACATTGTGCTCAAGGCCGAAAACATGCAACGGACCGGAAGTTTCAAAATCCGTGGGGCCATGAACAAGCTTGCTTCTCTTGGTGAGTTGGCCAAAACCG
>JBIKOO010000132.1:0-3567 GCA_044358015.1 Ilumatobacteraceae bacterium | reverse complement strand
AAACGACGTAAATACCAACGCGGGTTCATCAGCACGAAGATCAACACCCGGCAATGAACCGCGCACCAAAGTTTGATCGGCCAAGCGCAACTCAATATCAACTGTTTCAAGTTCGACTAAGTGAAATTTCTTTTCGTCGGCTTTATCAACAAAGCTTTGTGCCAGTTTCTCGGCCATCAGCAATTCAGATTCGCCGAATGCACCCACCGGCAATAAGCCAGTCAGTCGAATGGTCTGCCGCCATTTTTGAACATCAAATGACAAACCATCAGCCAAGAGCCCATCCAAGAATGATTGCGCCACTTCTTTGAAGTTCTTTGATTTGAGGGGCAATGTTGCGTCATCTGGAGTCAAGTCTTCGCGATATGTGTAAACACCCAGAGTATTTCGCAAGAAAAGATCGAGTGGATTAACAAACGCCCGTTCAAGATCGGTCAACTCAACAATGTGCTGTCGCTCAACATTGAAGGAACCGCTTTGCCCTGAAGTGTCTTCATCAAACCGATGTCCACGAATCGCTTCGGCAATATTGCGTTGTGACTCGTCAGGAGACCAAACACTATTTACAACGACAGCCCCAGTTTCAAAATTCTTTTCGCTCGCTGCATGTCGTGGATGCACGATTTCAATCTGCGAACATTCTTCGCCATCACGTACTGTGTGTGTCTTGACACCATTACGTCCACAAAAGTCAACTAACTCTGCCAGTGGCGTCACCAACGGAATCGGAGTGTTGTTCTTGATGCTGCGTCCGTTGCATGTGATAATCAGTCGCTCGCTTGCCGCCATCACCGCATCAAGAAGAACTCGCCGCTGTTCGGCCCGAGCATCGGGATCTCCGACAAATTGCTGAGCGTCAACTAAGTCATCGCCTTCAGATTCACCCAATGACAATGACCCATCATCAACTCCGAGTACGCAGATCACTCGGAAAGGCACGCTGCGTAACGGAATCGTCGAAGACGCAGTTACCGCACCAGTTCGCAATGGCTGTCGACCTGGTGCAGTCGTCAAGCGTTCGGTGAGCACATCGGCAAATTCAGAAAACGCAACCGGGATTGAAGCCGACTCTTCCCCACCCATACCGAAGCGAACATGGTCAATAGCCTCCATTGCTGCTTCAAGTTCGGGATCATTTGATCCGGCTAGCGCGATCAGTGCCTCTTGGACCATGTCACAAGAACGCTCAACCGTGTTGTCAATGTGCGTTTGGCTTTCGAGTTTTCCGAGAATGTCAAGAATTGCTATGAGTTGAGAAATCGCCGGAATATCCGAGACTTCAAAGTCGAGCATCGGAACAATTCCGCCCAACTCAATTGCCAACTCACGATCGGGAAGCGTTGCGCCCAACAATGTGCGTTCAATTGCGGCTTTCCAAGTATGCGCACTTTCTTGTGGCGCATTGAGACCGGCACGCACGCGTTGTTCAGCATCTAGACCCCAACGAACTCGAGCCCTTTCGGCGATGCGATACCACAACGCCATCGAATCAGTTGACACACCAAAGCGTTTGCGCACCAAAGATGATGTCACCAGTCCCATGACGTCATCAACAGAAAAGCGGCCCATCGTGACCGTCAGCAGAGTGTTCAGTAAATCGGCCCCATCGCTCACTTCGCGCAGTGAGCGGTCGCCGACAACGAGAGGGATCGTGATTGTTCGACCTGAAGAAACCTTAACGGGGCGATCAAACACTGCTTCTAGATATGGTGCTGCCGCCGCAATGTTAGGACACAAGATCACTACCTCGTCTGGCTGCAGATCTTCAAGCTCGTTGAAAGCATGCAGAAGCGCGGTGTGAGCAACTTCAACCTGACGCGAGATGTGATGACATCGATGAATCAAAAGTGAATGATCATTGACATCAAAAGTCTGAGGTACTGATTTCAGATCATTGGCAACAATGTTCTGCAAGTGATGCAAGAAACTGTCGGATTCATGTTGTGCACTAGAGACAAAATCTGGTCGATAACCCTGCGACGCCAAGACTTTCTGCAATTCGTAGGCCCCGCGAGACCACGAAGCGACAAGCGCGTCAACACCGTCAGGAACTACAAAGTTGTTGTCCCGCAACGGCACGACACCACGGGTAATTGGCAACGAAGCGAGTTCATTGCTCCAGTGTTTTTCCAGCCCAGGCGATGGATGCACCAAAAACACACGTACATCACTCACCGTTCCTAGAGCTTCAAGAACTCGAAGGTTCTGCAATGAGAGCGACTGTAAACCCACGACCAAAAGTCGTTCAGGTACCCCGTCGATTTCTTGTCCATGAGAGATGTTCTCCAGTAACTGATCAATCACCAAGGGCCAACTGGGTTGATCGATTGTTGCGCGAAGTTCACGCCACAATTCAAATTGCGGCATCTGTTCTTCCGACAACGGTCGCAAGGCGTATTCGTTGTCGTGCATTTCGGTTGACGACTCAGCAGTCAAAATCGGCGAACCATTTTCCCAGGCCACGATCATCGCCGGTCGACGAACTGAGTAACGGTCAAAACGATCGGCCATACGTCGCGCAGCACGTAAAGGCCCACCACAGCGTTCGATGAGTTCTTGGTAATAAGGGTGTTCAGGTTTTTGGGAAAAAATCGTCAGCAACCGAGCGGTCATGCGATCAATTGACCAGGGATCATCGGCCATGACTCGATCGGGAGAAATGAACCGATTGAGCATTCCAACATAACCAACTTCGATATTGGTAGCTATGCCGTCACTGTGTCCGGGCCTTGCACCGAAGCGGCGAGCAAGTTCTGGTAGTAGCCACGCTTTGACACCAGCAGTTGGCACAATCACATATTCACGTTGAAATAGATCTGCGCCATCAAGACTTGATTGCAAAAAATCGGCAACGGGGTCTAGCGATGCCCTCAAGTGAGGCACGTACTGAATATTCAGGCCCATAATTCTCCGATCTGTCGTAGCGAGTTGACACGCCACTGAATTCAGCAACGTGTCATCTAACAAACGACTTCACCCACAGTAATTGTGCGGTGTGTGAAGAATTCTCTAGAACTAGAAGTAAATGATCTTTTCGGCGCGAGCCTCAGCCACATCAAGGTCGTCGGTGTAGGCGCCCGTTGATAGGTACTTCCAACCGCCGTCGCACACGATGAACACGATTGTGCCTTCTTCAATCTCGCTCGCTATTTTTGCCGCTCCAGCAAGAGCGGCACCCGTGGAAATGCCGGCAAAAATGCCACACTCACGAACGATGCGACGAGTCCACTCAATGGATTCACGAGGACGAACAACACGCTTGCGATCAAGAATGTCAAAACCATGCCAGTTGTCAAACAACGGAGGAACATAGCCCTCATCAAGATTGCGTAAACCTTCAACGCTCTCACCGAGTGGCGGCTCTACCGCGATGATCTTGACATCGGGTTTATTCTCTTTAAGGAAACGACCCGTTCCCATCAGAGTTCCACTGGTTCCGAGACCGGCAACAAAGTGAGTGATTTCGGGGCAATCGCGCAAAATTTCAGGACCTGTTCCTTCGTAATGCGCACGCGCGTTGGCGTCATTGGCGTATTGATACAAGAAGCACCAATCGGGGTTTTGCTT
>JBIKOO010000131.1:0-3569 GCA_044358015.1 Ilumatobacteraceae bacterium | reverse complement strand
GCGCTTATCTACGGCGACTTCTTAACGACCAAGAGTGTTGCCGATCAATTAGCAGCAACGATGAAAGCGGTCGGCGGATACGGCGAGCCGTCAATGATTACCTACAACCCTGCTGGCGAAGCTAACTGGACTCCTTTTGCACAAAAGTTGAAATCTGATGGCATCACATTCATGTCATTCGTTGGAACTGACTCAAACTTGGTCTTGCTCTACAAAGCAATGCGCGAAGTTGGCTATGTACCCGAGGTCGTACTGAACGACGCAAACTTCTACTCGTCCATCATGGTCGCCGAAGGTAACGCAGTTGCTAACGAAGGTTTCCTCGCCCGCACAATGTACGCGCCGTTCGAAGAGGCCGACCAATTCCCTGGAATGGCTTCGTACTTAGACATGATGGCGACATACAACCCAGAAGGTCGCATTGCTGGTCTTGGTTTGCAAGCAACTTCTGCGTTGCTGATGTTTGTCACCTCCGCTAACGCATGTCTTGATAGCAACAACAATGTTCTTGAGCGTGAATGCGTATTGGCTCAAGGTATGAAGATTGATTCGTGGACCGGTGGTGGATTGCATAGCGAAACCAATCCCGCTGCAAAGACTGCACCAAGGTGCGGGCTCATCATGGGTGTCAAGGACAGCAAGTGGGCTCGCATCTACCCAGAGTTGGGTTCAGCCGACGATAATGGTGGCGGTTGGCATTGTGATGAAAACGGCGCTGTCGACATTGTGGGTGACTTCGGCGATGTCACGTCGGGCGTCGACCCAACGCGGCCGAACTAAGCAACCGCTAACGACCCAAGAATTGATCTGATCTCTGATGCAAGAACTCCTGACGTTCACCATCATTGGTCTGTCAACGGGCGCAATCTATGCAGTTGTCGCTAGTGGACTCGTTGTCACCTACACAACATCGGGCATCTTCAACCTCGCTCACGGAGCGACTGGCATGTTGGCGGCCTTCACTTACTGGCAGTTGCGGTTTGACTGGGATCTGCCCGCCCCATTAGCTCTCTTCATCACGTTGTTCGTTTTGTGTCCGCTCTTTGGCATGCTCACCGAACGTTTCGTGATGCGCGGATTACAAGGCACCTCCGAGGTCGTCAAACTGTCGGTCACTGTTGCACTTTTTGCCTTCATGATCGGATTGGCTAACTGGATTTGGCCGAGCGATTCAAGCCGCGAAGCATTTACAAAGTTCTTTGAAGGCAACACTGTCTCGATCGGCGGAATCAACATCAGTTGGCACAAACTGATTACCTTCGGTTGCGCAATTTTGGTTGCCGTTGTCTTGCGACTCTTGTTGTTCCGCACTCGCATGGGCGTTGCAATGCGAGCAGTCGTCGACGATCGTGCACTCACCGAACTCAACGGTGGCCGCCCCGATCGCGTGGCGATGTTTGCTTGGTCGCTCAGTGCCATGCTCGCTGGTCTTGCCGGAATCTTGCTTGCTGGCGAACAGCAGCTCAACATTGAGCCGCTCGTTTTCTTAGTTATCAATGCTTACGCCGCAGCCATCATCGGTCGTTTGAAGAATTTGCCGATGACGTTTGCTGGTGCCGCAGTTCTTGGTTTGCTCGACGCGTACTACCTTCAGTTCTCTGACAAGTCTTGGTTCCCTCAATCAATTATGGGATTCGGAATTTCTGGGATGCGAGCGTCAATTCCCACGATCGTTCTTTTCATCGCACTTCTGGCTCGTCCACAAAGTCGATTGCGCGCAGGCGTCGTGCGTATTCGCGAGCAGAATAAAGTTCCGGCATGGAGCACTTCAGTGATGGGTGCGGTTTCACTCATTGTTGTTGTTGTTGCTATATCCGGCATGCTCACACGCTCAAACACTCTTTTGTTGCTCAACGGATTCACCTTTGCCATCGTGGCCTTGTCGCTTGTCCCACTTACTGGATACGCCGGCCAGATGTCGCTCGCTCCGCTGACCTTCGCTGGTCTTGGCGCAATTGCGATGTCAAAACTTCCAGGCGACGGCAACTTGCTGACATTAATTGCAGCGGTTGTCATCGTTGCGCTTGTCGGGGCGCTTGTTGCGCTTCCCGCTATTCGACTGTCCGGAATTTACCTGGCTCTTTCGACAGCAGCGTTTGCGGTGTTGGTGACAAAACTTGTTTTCAATCAAAAGCAAACTTTCATGAGTGGCAACATTTCGGTGCCAATCCTTGATGTCCCATTTATTGATATCAATTCACCGAGAGGCCGTCTGATTTTGGCCTCAGTTGCTTTTTCAACTTTGGGTCTTGGCGTGGTTGCCATTCGTCGAAGCCGTCTCGGTCGACGTTTGATTGCACTCAAGGACTCTCCTGCTGCAGCAGCAACTTTAGGTATGAGCCTGACCCGCACCAAGTTGGCAGCCTTTGCTATTTCGGCTGGCATCGCGGCCTGTGCAGGCGCGCTAGCTGGTGACAAAGTCAGTCCACAGCAGTATGACTTCACTCAAAGCTTGCCCATCGTTTTGCTTACAGTTGTTGGCGGAGTCGGAACTGTTGGCGGCGCATTGTTTGGTGGATTAATGCTTGGTGGCAACTCTGTTCTTGCGTCAGTTGTGCCAACTCTCAAAAATGTCACCAAGATTCTTCCCGGCACCATTGGTGTCACCCTTGGTCGAAATCCCAGCGGTGCAGCCAACCAAATTGCCGATGCTTATCGCTCACTCGCCAAGCGTTGGGGCTTGCTCGCATTCGCAGCAGTTGGAGCAATTGTCATTTGGATTCTTGATGCCCAATACATCATTTCGCATTGGGCGTTCTTCATTGCCGGCGTTTTTTGGATACTTGCCGTCACTCCAAACTTGGTCGGAATTACGCAAGCTCCCAGAACTCGTCAAATCATCGCCAGCATCTATCTCGGCATCGGTGTCATCGTTGCAATTTCGATTGATTGGGACAACGCCGTTGATTCAACTGGCAAGCGTCTCATTGCCTTGGTCCTACTCATTGCTTTGTTCGGAGTCGGCGCACAACGTCTCACCGAAAACGCCCCCCGACTCCATCGCGCGTCCCCCGATCTCATTGGCTTGAACACTTCATTCACCGATGAAGAACTCGATCGCGCCGAACGCGAATTAGGTGTGGTGCTCTGATGTCACTTCTTGAAGTTCGTGGAGTCATGGTGCGCTTTGGTGGCGTCATGGCCATTGGCGGAGTCGACCTTGATGTGCAAGCCGGCGAAGTCACTGGCCTTATCGGCCCCAACGGTGCCGGCAAGACCACCTTGTTTAATGTCATCAGTGGAATGCAAGAACCCACCGCGGGTTCGGTGCATGTCAGCGGTGCTGAAGTAACACACGAAGCTCCACACCGCCGAGCACGACGTGGTCTTGCGCGCACCTTTCAACGTCTCGAACTGTTTAGTTCGCTCACGGTGCGCGACAACGTCAGGGTCGCCGCCGAACTTGCTGCACTCAAGAACATTGACGAGACAGTTGACAATTTGCTTGAAAAAGTTGGAGTCAGTGATTTAGCTGAACAAACCGCCGGCGATCTCCCGACTGGCTCCGCACGTCTCGTTGAAATTGCTCGTGCTCTTGCAACCGGTCCGCGATTGCTCCTTCTTGATGA
>JBIKOO010000181.1:0-3609 GCA_044358015.1 Ilumatobacteraceae bacterium | reverse complement strand
GACCACCACTTGGGTTCACCGGAATGCGGCCGCCAATTGTGGTTGCGCCCGAACGCAACAGACCTTCAGCTTCACCAGGAGCACACAACCCCATGTGCTCATACCAATCAAGCTCGAGCGCCGTTGATAAGTCGTACACCTCGGCCATCGAGAGATCTTCGGGACCGACTCCGGCCTCTTCGTAAGCATCCCAACAAATGGAATCTTTGAATCCACGTGCTGGCGGCATGACGACAGCCGATGAGTCGGTTGCGAAGTCGGGCATTTCCAGAAGTGTCTGCGGATAGGTCGGCGTACTAGTGCTGACCGCCTTGATGCGCGGCACACCTTTCAATGATCCGAGATGCTTTTCGGCGAATGCTCTACTCGTCACAATCATCGCCGCGGCACCATCGGATGTCGCGCAAATATCAAGCAAGCGCAACGGGTCGCTCACCACCGGACTATTCAACACATCTTCGACAGCGTTCTCTTTACGGAAACGCGCGTTTGGATTGTTCAGCCCGTGCAAAGAGTTCTTCACCTTCACTTGCGCAAAGTCTTCTGAAGTCGCACCATAAAGATCCATACGACGGCGAGCGAATAGAGCGAAGTACGCCGGGTTGGTCGCACCTAAAAGATGGAAACGCAACCAGTCAGGATCGTTCTTACGATCGCCACCACCAACTGGTGCGAAAAATCCCTTCGGCGTCGTGTCGGCGCCAATCACCATCGCCACATCGCAAAAGCCCGCCAGAATTGAGGCGCGTGCAGTTTGCAAAGACATCGCACCACTCGCACAAGCTGCATAGCTTGACGAAACGCGAGCACCGGTCCAACCCATCTTTTGCGCAAATGTTGCACCTGCAATAAAACCGGGGTAACCGTTGCGAATGGTGTCGGCCCCCGCAACGTATTGAACATCTTTCCAATCGATGCCCGCATCTTTCAATGCAGCACGAGCAGCAACCATTCCGTATTCGGTGAAGTCACGACCCCACTTGCCCCACGGATGCATACCTACACCCAAAACAACTAAATCACGATCGCTCATTTTGCACCTCCAGCAACTTCGTCTTGAACTGCCGGCGCCCACACATAAACCATGTAGTCAATGCCGTCCTCGCGATACAGCACATCGGTCTCAAGTTGCATCCGCATTCCAACTTTCAGATCTTTCGCCAATATTCCTTTCGGCGCCTGACCCAAAACGATGATGCCTTCTTTTTCCAGCTGCACCGCCACTAACGCGTATGGCTCGAACGGTTCGGCCGCGCGATAAGGCAACGGCGGCGCATAGCGATTCTCGGCATAACTCCAAACGGTACCGAAACGCGAAAACGGGGTTGCCGTCAACTCGTCGCTGTCACACAACGGGCTCGGACAGGCACCTTCACGTGGCGGGAAAACATAGGTCCCACAAGCCGTGCACTGTGAACCAATCAGATGCGGATTTTGATCAAGCGTGAACCAGCCTTCAATCGCTGGCACTTGGGAAGCGTTACTCGTTGCGGTTTCTGACACCTCGTCAGACTAACCAACAACCGCAGATCATCACCGATTCACCGAACGGTTTGTGCCTCAAGAAGCGGGATGATTTCTGCTTCAACGACTTTGTCAAGGTCGGCTTGCAACATGTGCACTCCATCTCCGCGCAAAGGACCAGCCTCGCTCTCGGCCGCTGTCACGATGCTCGCCCAATCAACTGCCGTGATTTGTGGCCATTTGACCAGCCAAGTTTGCATGAGTTCGTTCCATGCCACCACTCTTTCGATCTGTGCAAACGGCGTACCGCCGAGCGAGCCTCCATTGATCTCGGGACTGTTCAGCATCAACACCTTTATTCCGCGCTCATCACATGCTGTCATCAGTTCTTGCATCGCGGCATCGTGACGGGCAATGAACTCAGGATCGCTAACTGTGTACCAATTCTCGTCGCCGACATATTTCTGTTCGGCCTGTTCGGGCACTGAATAGACCATCACCAAAATTGACGGATCAAAACTTTCTAATGCTTCATTCCATTCGGGTCGCATGGTTGGACATTTCGTCATGTCAAACTCTGTACCTTCCCACCACCGAACCTGTTCCGCTTCGACCAAAGGGCAATTACGGCCACCTGCCCAAAGAACGCTGTATCGATCACCGGCAACTTCATTAATTGCGGCAGAAATACCAAACGAAGTTGAGTCCCCGATCACCATCACCCGCGACAAATTGTCAACGCCTTGTAGTTTTTCGTCAATCAATGTCAATTGATTCATCAATTCTTCAGCAGACGGCCGATGCAACATAACCGCATTCTTGAGACGTAAATCTGCATCATCCAAGTTGCCGCTCAGCACATCCTTGTCGCCGTAATCAACCACAATCACTGGGATCGTCACCAATGGTTGCAAAATATCATTCACAATCTCGACGCTTAAGCGAAACTGCAATGCCATGTCTTCTTCGGTGCTCGTTCCTGCTGAGGCTCGAACACTCTCTTCTAATTCTGCAAGTAACTGTCGTTCGGCTGTACCGACTGACAAAACTGCAACATCTGGCTTTGACTGCAAGATGAGTCGCTGGGCCACAGATGAAAACGATTCACATCCCTCAATCGTTTCTGCGCTCAGCCGAATAGCGCAACCAGGCTGAATCCCATTCACCACCACAAACGGAATCGAATCTCCGATCGCACTTTTTACATCATCAGCAACTATTGACTCACTCCCAAGTACCAATACTTTGAGCGGATCCCGAGTTGGTACAGAAGGTACGACTGACGAAGGTGCGGCAAATTGCACTATCTCATCTGGCGCATTTACTCCGGCCAACGCCGTTGGTGGACTTGTTGAAACCGCAGACATCACAACCAAAGTGGCCGCCATCGCCGCCACCATTCCGACGCCCGCCCTTACTGGCTTGCGCAACACTTTGCGGAATCGAACGGGATTCTCAATCAGCCACGCCGACAAGCACGCAAACAACACCGTGACAGCAATTCGAGTCAACGAAAGAGCAACCCCGTCGAACCCCATCCGATCTTCGTTGAGCACCACGAAAACCGGCCAGTGAAAGAGATACAACGAATAAGTAATTCGTCCTATTGCGACCATCGGCCGCGAAGACATCAACAAGCGAAGCGGTCCTGGCACCAGCACCGCGATAATCAGCACACTAGAAATCAGCGAGAAGCCACTGAGTCCGCCTTGGTAAAGCCAAGCATCACTGGTGTGAGCGTTTGTGGCGATGTATACAAAAGCTACGAATGCGACAACACCCAACGTCGCCACAATTTTTTGTACTGCCGTTGACAGTTGCTTGCTAACTGGAATGACCAATGCCAGCAAAGCACCAATCAATAATTCGGCAGCTCGCGTATGCGTTCCGTAGTACGCCAGATTCCGTGAACTCGTCAAAACCATCGCGGCAACACTTGCTCCCGTCAACAATGCCAATGTTGGAACAAGAAGTTTGCGCCACCGCAACAAGACGACCATCAGCAGCGGAAAGATGATGTAAAACTGTTCTTCAATTGCCAAAGACCAAAAATGTAAAACCGGCGAAGGCGTTGATTCAAAAAGTTCCGCGTAGGTCGTTCCGGCAGTTGCGAATCGCCAGTTAGCCGAATAGCCGAGTGCTGCA
>JBIKOO010000003.1:0-109155 GCA_044358015.1 Ilumatobacteraceae bacterium | reverse complement strand
ACTGTTACCGCTACCAATCTGCCCGCAACTGGAAATGATTCAAATCAGATGCCTTTCGCCTTGGGAATCATTGCCCTCGGCTTGGCACTCATCGGGATCAAGCGTCGCCGCGCGGCCTGAGCATTGGTAACACATCCCGCTCGAGTCGGTCCAGACTTTCTTGGGCCAACTCGGGCGGGATGCCACCCATCAAAGGATGCATCGTGAGCATCCCGAATTTCTTCGCAAGCGCAACACACTCATCCGGCGTCACAATTGCGTAGACGCCGCTCGCCCGCACACTCTCAATCGATTCGGCATCATGCACATGAACGACCGATGATTGTCCCGGCCGCTGCCACGCACCGTACGACTGAGCCTCGTGCAATACGTATGGCGCAAGTCGAACCCAGTCACGTTCGGGGTCATCAGAAACATGAACAAAGCCAGGAGCCTTCTGCGGCAACATAATGAATCCCTGGAAACCTTCTTTGGAACATTCATCGTTGTAGGCATCGGCGACTGCTTGATCATCGGTTGCGGCCGAGAAGAAACAACGTAAACGTGCGGCGCGTCGAGCTGCAACTGGCGTTGAACCACCCATCAACAACATCGGCCCACCAGAAGTATGCGGAAGTGGACGAACTTTTACTTGGCGACCGCGATAGTTGAAGTACTCGCCAGTCCACGCTTGGCGCATGACCGATACCGACTCTTCAAGAGCATTGAATCGATTCTTGAATTCGAGACCAGCCATCTCAAACTCTTCTTGGCGGTAACCGGTTCCACAGATCACACTCATGCGACCTTTCGCAATCAGATCAACTGTCGCAATTTGCTCGGCCAATCGAATCGGATCGTGCATAATCACCAGCGCCGCTGAAATGTTGATGCCGATTCGTTCGGTTGATGCAGCGACAGCCGCAGCCAACGTGATTGGCGCTGGCATGAAGCCGTCATCGGTGCCGTGATGCTCTGACAGCACCACCATGTCGAGTCCAATGCGGTCGGCCCACTGCACTTGCTCGAGACAAGCGGCGTATTGACCAGAGGCCGTAACTCCATGAGCCGGCGAACCAGCCGGCGGAATGCGCAAGTCGTAACGCATGATGATCATCGACATAAGACCCCCCTAAAGAACGATGAACAAGTCCACCACATGCTCAGGTGATCCCGCTGTATCCGGTCACAAAATACCTGCTCACGCGCGTATTGCTGTGACATCCACCACATTGTTCAAATTGCTTCATACTTTTTCTTCGCCGCCTGACTGACGGCACAACCGAAGGAGAAAAAATGTATACCGTTGCAATTCTCATCGTTATGGCCGTACTGCTCGAGGCAGTCATGACCGTCCTCAACTCAATCCTGACCACGGTCGGAGTGGGCGACACCATCAAGAAGCTTCCGATCATCGGAGCAAACTTGACCCTGGGCATTTCAATTCTGATTGTTTGGCTACTTGAGGCTTACCCACTCGGTATGTGGGGCGCATCATGGACTGACGACTGGAAGAACATCGTGGTCAATGGCGCAGTCATCTGCGGCATGATTCCGCTCAAGGATGCAGTATTCGGCGCAATCCAAAAGGGCCTGCGCGCCTGATACGCGTCAACAATAAATAACCCCTCAACAGGGCCGGGCACGGGAAACTGTGACCCGGCTCTTTTGTTTTCCGAGATTCATTAACTACGAGCGCATTGAACAGACATGACCCACAGTTGGGTCAACTCGACCAGCAAGTAGTTCTTGATAGAGCTTTTCAACTGCCACGGCACCGGCGGTCTGTTCAACTTTCATCCAGCTACCTGTCCACTCAGAAAAACGACTCCACGATTCACCAACGCGTTGATCAAGACCCTCACGCCCCCACTCTTTGGAACGTAATGCAATTTGCGATGGTGCAAAGAGAAACTCGGGCTTCGGCCCAGCGAGTCCGCCATCGGTTGCAGTTGGCGCATCCCAGTGCGTGCTACCAACAACCATGCTGTACGACAGATCGTCTTGGTAATGCGCGTGAACGCCGTGCGTCACCGAACGGTCGCCAGCGATATCCACGTAGGCAGTGATATCTGATGCGGTTCCTGATGGGAGATCGCCCATTTGGTCGTAAGTAACGACACGGTGGTAGCAGTCAAGCGAGCGAACAAAATCAGCATTTTTTGCCGATGTCAAACCAATAACGGTGACCCCAGTTCTTTGAGCCAACAAATACGCCGCGCCAATTGCGGTCTTGCTTGATGCACTTGAAATAACCACTGTTGTAATGCTCGAAGCATCATCCTCAAGAACATTTTGTCCGAGGAAATCGTCAATCATAAATGAAGTCATAAACAGTGGCCATAACACCATCTGCTGAGCTTCCCGATCGGCCCGATATGTCGGATCGTGATCGGTAAACATGTAGCGGTTGTAGGTGCCAGCCATCGCCGAGCGATGTTCTGCAGTGTCGGTGAAGCCACGCTCGTCAACGCGACCTGGTTTCAAAATGAGATCAGTACTCATCGGCAAATACCCGTAGATACGCCGGCCCACTTCGACTGCCGGCAGACGCGAATCAATGACTTCGGCGAATCCCCATACCGGAATACGACCCCACAAAGTTTCACTCACTTGATTTTCGGTGTCTTGCAATGCTGGGAAAAAATCCCAGTACCGCATGCCGTCACCAAAGACGCCGTACGTGATGTTGTTTGAGGTCAGAGCAAAGTGCTCAACAGAGACACGTACCTCACCATCGGCTAACGGGCGGTCTGTTTCAGTGAAAATTCGCGTCGTCGATAATTGTTTTCGATCAACATCAAGAGTTGTGACAGTCATACTGCCATTATTGCACAGTGTGTTTGACGCGATACAGGCAGGCGTTGTCTTACGGACGTCGTTCGCGCGCTGCTGGCATCCAATTCGGCCCAGCAGTGTCGTCGATACGTTTCATGAGGCGATCACCGATGGGTTCGACCATGTTCAAGAACCGTTCAGTGTTTTCAAAACCAAACGACAGCCATGCCCGTTGGGTCAATTCGTTGGTGCGCTCTTCAATCAGTTCACGCACTGCCAGACCTGCAGTTGATACCACTCCATCTTCAGCCAAACCACGCGATTCGAGATTGGCGAATGCTTCGGTGATTGCTTCAGCGTCGGCTCCCCTGCTTTGTGCAATCCAGCCTCCGTAGTTCAGGTGGGCGTCATGCAAGATGCCAGCTTGCACTCGTGAAATATCTTCCGATGTCAAAATTGCAAAGTGAGTATCGCCACGCCATTCACGAATACAGTTCACGGCCAACCACGCCGACACCAAAGGGTCATCAACTCGAAGGGCTTGACGATGAGCAGCAAAACACACACGGCCCGACTCGGGCAATGCATCGGCGACGCACCAAAGTTCATCACGAAGATCCGCTAGGTCATCACAAATCTCGGGAACGAACTGTCGCAGTCCTTCGCCCACTGCTTGATTGCGCGCATCGTAAATATCATTCCAAGAAGCATGCTGCGCAGCCAAGGTGACAGCAAACTCAATGAACTTCGGGTGAATCGAATAGAAAGCAGCCGACACAGCCTGATGTCCCGCAGGCAACAATGGCGCACCGCGACTCGCGACGTAATAGCCAGTACCGTTTGGAATTCCGAGTTGGGAGTACAACTCAATCGCTCGCGGATCCCAATAGATCCAGCCAATTAATCGATGCGAGGCAAATGAACTTCGCCGTGTCAGTTCGAGCCAGTCGTGTGCCATACCTTCAGCATGACACACGACTGATCAAAGAACGCATTTACTGCTTCAGGCGGTTTGAACTTTGCGCTTCTTCATCCGAGCAACGCCCTTTTGACTGGCGAGTGCTACGGCAATGATCAACGTTGTTCCCTGGAACATCGGGTTCACCCAGTACGAGTCGGTACCAACAACAAGTTGCAGTCCCTTGATACCGAAGGCCAAGGCGAACAACGCGATGAAGGTTCCGAGAACATTCGGACGACCCTTCAACTGTGAAGCGCCAAAGAACACTGCGGCAATAGCTGGGAACAAGTAGTTCGGGCCTGTTGCTGAGGTGAAGAGACCGACCTTGGCACTAAAGACGATTCCGGCGATTCCTGCCAAGAATGATGATGCAATCAACGAACCCCACACCATGCGATCGGTCTTGACACCAGCCAAGCGAGCAGCCTCAGGGTTGCCGCCAGTTGCATAGATGAAACGGCCAACTGGTGTGTGCTCCATGATGTACCAAATCACGATTCCGGCGATCAACAGGTAATAAAAGACCACGGGGATTCCGAGGTATTGATTGCGGCCAAACTTTTCAAACGTTGGCGAGAAAGTGTCGGTGATCTGACGGTTGAAAGAAATCTTGAGAACAATCGCGCTCACGACCTGACCAATACCTAGCGTCGCAATAAACGAGTTGACCTTGAGTTTCACCACCACAAATCCCGAGATAACTCCGACAGTTGTGCAGACCAAAAGGGTGATCACTGCGGCGAGACCAGCGGGCATGTTGAATGCTCGGCTCTTTTCATCAGATAAGAAACACATGGTCGCCACCGATAGTGACATCACCGCACCGATCGAAAGGTCGAAGGTCGACGCGCAAAATGGAATCAAGAATGCCAATGCCAAGATTCCGATACTGACGTTTTCGCCGAGAATCAACTTCGCGCTCGTCCAACTCAAGAAGGTATCGGTCTTCCAGATACCGAAAATCACCATGAATACGGCCCACAGATAAAGCGCACTAAATCGATCCAAGCCCAATCGAGTCAATAAGGACTTCTTTGGTGCCATCATCACTGCTGTTTCTTTAGTTGACATATGTCTTCCCTTTCACTGCAAATAATAAGAATTTAAGAACATTAAAAATTACTTATGTGCCAGGCTCGAGCCGGCCAACAACACTTGGTCAATCTTTTCAAGCATTGAGCCCTCACCGCGCGTAATCGTCTCAATGATTTGACCGCGATACATCACGATGACGCGGTCGCACAAGCGAGCAAGTTCACCAGAGTCAGTTGAGGCAATGACGACCGCTGAACCAGTCGCCGCAGCCGAGTCAACGAACGTGTGAATTTCTTCTTTGGCACCGATATCGACGCCTTGAGTTGGTTCATCAAGGAGCAAGACCTTTGGATCAAGCCGGAAACTACGCGACATCATGATCTTTTGTTGGTTGCCGCCCGACAGAGTTGAAATCGGCGCTTCGCTACCAGTTGTTACGACTGACAGTCGGCCGATCCAATCGTTCACTTCTGACTTTTCCTTTTTGTGATTCAAACGTGAACCACTCGCATTTCTGCGAACATTTGCCAAGGTTGTGTTCGCTCGCACACTCATCATTGAGATGATGCCGTTACGCAAACGATCGGCCGGCACAAAAGCGAGGCCTGCTGAAATAGCTGCATTCGGACTACCCGCCGGAATCGCCGCACCATCGATATACACATCGCCGATTCGGTCTATTGCACCAGACAACAATGGAATCAACGTGTCGCGACCAGAGCCAGTGAGCCCAGCGACGCCGAGCACTTCTCCAGGCCGAACATCAATAGATACATTGTCCATTCCCGGACCAATCAGGTTTTTCACCGACAGTCGCGGAGCGAGGGATTGATCAACCGTTCGGTTCACGTTCGCTGCCGTGACTTTGTGACCCACAATGAGTTCAATCAGCGACGACATGTCGAGTTCTTTAGTTTCAACCGTGGCGACCACCTTGGCGTCGCGAAGGACCGTGACGCGATCGGCAATTTCAAAAACTTCTTCCAGGTGGTGCGAAACAAAGACGACCGCAATTCCACGAGCCTTCAAACGACGAACCGCATCAAACAAACGATCAACGTCGGCGCCGGGCAAGTTCGCGGTGGGCTCATCCAAAATCAAAATGGAAATGTTGCGACCGGTCTCTTGAAGTGCACGGGCGATAGCCACACCCGTCCGAGCAGCGCCACCAAGCGCTCCAACGGGAATCCGCACATCAATGTCAAAACCGAGGTCCAGTAATGCCTGCTTGGCCCGTACGGTTTCTTTCTTCCAATTGATTCGGCGACCAAAACCGGTCTTGTACCCAAATCCCAAGGCCAAGTTTTCAACTGCACTCACCGCTTCGACCAAACCAAGGTCTTGATGCACAAATCGGATTCCGGCGGCGTGAGCGGCCTCAACGCTGCCGATATTGAAGACCTCATCGTTCATGGTCACGTTGTGACCAGCATCGGGCTGATGGAAGCCAGCCAGCACCTTGATGAGCGTCGATTTGCCCGAGCCGTTTTGACCGACGAGTGCGTGAACTTCGCCCTCTTCCACGTCAAAAGTGGCATCTTGGAGGGCAACTTGGCCCGGAAAAGTCTTAGATAGCGACCAGATATGCAGGATTTTTGCCACGATGTACTTTTCCCCCTGATTGTGCCGTGCTGAGGCACACGACATTTCAACACAATTCTTCCCCAAAAAACGACCTTGAACACCCACCCCGACGAATGTCCGAGTCGCTGATTTCGGATTAATTTACTATATGATCAATTTGCTCTGCTCAGCAATTTTCGTGAACAAGTAGCAGAGAACCAACAATGGGGAAACCCAAACAACAATTAAGGGGAGAACAATGCGTAAAGGAACCCGTAGGGTTACCGCAGCCATTTTCGCCTTGGGCCTTGTGGCCGCTGCCTGTGGCGGCGATGACAGCTCAAGCGAAGAGACGTCTGCACCAACAGAAACAGAAGCACCGGCTTCATCGGATGCTCCGACTGAAACCGAAGCACCGGCAGGTAACGACGAAGTCGCCGCTGCTGAAGCAATTGTCGCTGAATTGCGGACCATTCCGACTGACATCACCGTCACGGTTGCTCCTTCAGCTGCAGTTCCGACCGGAATCAAGGTCGCTTGGTTGGCTTGTGAACTTCCAAGCTGCACCGAAGTCGGCGAAGACTGGCCCGCCATTTCTGAAGCACTCGGCTGGGAACTCAAGGTCATCAACGTCAGCAGTGCCACTCCAGGCGCTGGCGTTCAGGAAGCCATCGATTGGGGCGCTAACTACATCTCGATCTCAGGTTCACCTGTAGCCGCTTTCCAAGAGCAGTATGACGCAGCAACCGCTGCTGGCATCAAGTTCGCATTCGCTTACAACGGCGAATCACCCGCCGACGGCATCTTGACCTCGATCAGCGGCAATGACGCCGTGTACGACGCTGGCTCAAAGATTGCTAACTACATCATCGCCGACAGTGGCGCTGCTGCGAACGTGTTGATGGTGAACGTGCAAATGTTCCCCGTCCTCGTCGCTGAAGAAGAAGGCATCCGCGACACCTTGGCCGCTGGTTGTTCAGCATGTACCTTCGATGTTCTTCCCGTTGCAATTGAAGACATCGGCGTCAACGTGCCGAACTTGGTGGCTTCGTACCTCCAGGAAAACCCCGAGACCAACTACGTGACGTACGCTTTCTCGGCTCTTCCCATCGGTGTGACCGCTGCTCTTGAGAGCGCCGGTCTCCTCGGTCAAGTGACCCAGGTTGGTGTTGACTTCGACAAGACCGGTTTGACCGAAATTGTTGACGGAACCCACAAGGCTTGGACTTCAAACCCGAAGGCATACTCCGGCTGGCTCATGGCCCACGCAATGATTCTTGACGCCCTTGGCGACGAGTTCTCTGAGCGTGCAGCCGCAGAAGTATTGCCCAACTTCGTGTTGGACGATGCAGCTGTTGCCCAGCAGATCATTGACAGCAGCGAACTCAGCAACTGGAAGGGACCGGAAGGCTACGCCGACCAGTTCCTCGCGTTGTGGGGAATCGCCTGATCTAGGCAAGCACTAAATAGGCGGGGGTGAGGGCGCAAGTCCTCACCCCCGCCTTTTTTGTACCCGCGATCTGGTCGGAAATAACTGAGGAAAACTGCCACTTAGACAGACCAGATCGACCCTTCCATCAACTAGTGTCATTAGCTATGTCAAATAAATTCATGTCCAAGAAGTCGCTTCTGATCCCCGTTTTGCTCGTACTCCTCGCCTCGTGTGGATCCGACGCCGATTCGACAACTACAGAAGCCACCGTGACCGAAGCCCCGTCAACCGAAGTGGCCTCGACCGATGCTCCGGCAACTAGCACTACCAACCCAGCCGCCGCCAATATGCACGGCAAGCGCTATTGCGAAATTCTGTTGCTCGATCTCAAAGAGGACGGCATTTATGCCGAGGTTTTCAACACCTATCCCCTCAACGATTGTCCTGATGACCAATGGAAGGCCATCGATACCGCTGCTGTCGCTGCCGATGAAGGCGTTGTCTTCGCATCGGCAAACGGACCGCGCTACTGGGCCATGAACTCAGTTGTGAAGTCAGACATGACTGAAGTCTTTAAGAAGAGTTTTGGTGGCATGGAAATGAATCGTTACGCCAGCGTCTATGTCGGCACTTCTCCCGCAGATTTACTCGCCTCCTACAGCCCATTCGCCGTCAATCGCAAGGCAGCATTCACCTTCAACGCCGGCACCACCGTCTACATGTTGCATGACGCCGAAGGAAAGACATACGTCATGCAGAGTTGGAGTCAGCAGGTTGATCCGATGCTGACCGAAGACGACTTGTTGACTCTTGCTGATCGTCTACAACTTCCCGAGGGTTGGACCTACGACTACAAGACACTGACTGAAGACTTCGTTGTCGAAACCCGAGCCGAAGATGCTCAAGTGTTAGGCGACGATCTCCGCAACAGTTACTCGTACGTCGCTGTTGCTCCTTAACTATTAGGCCCAAGGCCTTCCATCTGTCTCAGAATAGCGATGCGTTCGGCAATTGGAGGATGCGTATCTAGCAGTCCCGACAACATGCCGCGTTGAACAGCACGTGCAGGCTTGGGATGATCGATCCACAAATGCGCAGTAGCCGTTGAAACTTGAGCTGGAGATGTTGTATCTGCTTGAAGTTTCTCTAATGCCGAACGCAAACCCGATGGATCGCGCGTGTACTGCACCGCCGATGCGTCGGCCAGAGTTTCACGTTGACGCGATAACGATGCGCGCAGAATTAACGCAGCTGGCAGCGCAAAAATGTACAGAACGAAACTGATCAACAGAGCGATCAACGCCAAGCCTGCACGAGCACCAGCTTCTTTTGAATTTCCACGGCGCCCCGTTGCCATCACGACAAAAGCGATGCGCATTGAAAGATCGGCCAAAACTGCAATCGCCCCAACTGTTAACACTGCGAGAGTCGTTACCGCGATGTCGCGATTCTTGATATGGCCAATCTCGTGTGCGACGACACCGGTCAATTCAGATCGGGTCATCGTCTCGAGCAAACCGCGCGTCACGGTGACTGCTGCATGTTCAGGGTTGCGTCCAGTGGCAAACGCATTTGGAGACGGGTCATCAACGACATACGTCTTGGGCACTGGCACGCCAGCTGCGGTTGCCATTTCTTCAACGACATTGCGCAAACGCTGATACTCGGGGCCGTCAGCCAACTTCGCCCCGGCCAGAGACAGAGCCGCTTTTCCGGACACCATGTACGCGATCCACAGATAGGCAATAACTATGGCCGCGGTAATCGCCAGGATCTGATAATTCATCACGAATGATGATTCACAGGTTTCGTACCCATATGAGTCGTAGGAGCAATTGGTTTCGTCGATGAAGCCAACGAAGGCAACAACATTGGCAGCAAACCAGAGCAACAAAAATGATGCGCCAAGAAGCCACATCGACTTACGCCGAGCTTTGTCTTGCAGTCCGAAAAACGATGGCCGAGAAAAACTCATCATTCATCCCCGATCTGGTCTGACAAAACTGAGGAAACCTGCCACTCGCGCCGACCAGATCGAATGGTTACTTGTGGAGCTGAGGGGAATTGAACCCCTGACCTCTTGCATGCCATGGAACACAGGTGTGTACGTTGATGTTTTTTGATGTACGTAAATGTACTATTTTCATTGGGTTTTTGTGGATATGACTTAATTGCAGATACAACAAACCATTCTCAGTTACCCCCATCGTTACCCCCGTTGACGATATAGTTGGAACCCGTCCAGGAGGTCAATGTGGGCAAGCGAGCCAATGGTGAAGGAACGATCTATTACGACCAAAGTCGTAGTTGTTGGCGTGGAGAGATCTCCGATGAGTCTGGTCGCAAACGCAAGATCACCGCGAAGACCAAGAAGGACGCTGCCGCAAAACTAAGTGTTCTCAAGAGCGAGATTGCCGATGGACGTTTGGTTGCCCAACGGATGACTGTGAATCAGTTAGCCGAAACCTGGGTGAAGAAAGTGCATGATGCCAAAGCCCTTGCGCCCGCTACACGCTCGAACAATAAGTGGGCTATTGGCGTTATTCAGACGCACATCGGGTCGATTCAGATTTCAAAGTTGAGCCCCGATCGCATCGAAGCCCTTTTTGAGAAGTTGGTGCTTAAGGGATATGGATTTCAATCGCTCAATAAGATTCGCAATATGTTGAGCCAGATGATGGCATTTGCTGAACGGCGCAACTATGTCTTGAAAAACCAGGTGCCATTGACGCACATCCCTGCCAACGCCACCAAGACACGCGAGAAACGGGCAATGACGGCCGAGCAAGCCAAGACATTCCTTGAAGACTCACAGCAGCAGCCCATGGATCTCCTGTTTACAACGATGCTTTATCTAGGTCTTCGACCCAGCGAAGCTTGTGCGCTCACTTGGTCGTCAATTGACTTCGAAAACCAAACGATCAGTGTGACCCGTTGCATCCGTAAAGAAAACGGTGTGAATTACCTTTCCGATCAACTCAAGACGAGGAAGGCTCGCCGTTCACTATCAGCCTCCCCCAGCCTTCTCAAACTGTTGAAGGAGCATCAGAAGACTCAGGCAGAGCAGAGAAGCTTCTACGGAGACCTGTGGCCCAAAGAGTTTTCGGATGTGGTTTTCTTGTCCGCCACAGGAACCCTTATCGATGGTTCAAATCTGCGACGAAAGTTGAAAAAGATCACGGGCAATATTGGTCTAGGGAATTGGTGCCCGAATGAATTGCGCCATACCAATATCACGTTGATGTCCGATGCCGGTATTAGTGCAGAGCAAGTAGCGGATCACGCCGGCCACACATCAACTCGAATGGTTGAAACTGTTTACCGCCACAAGTTAACCAACACCAATGACGCAGCCCGCCGTGGACTCAGCAACTTGGGGTTTGAGTAGATATTTTGTAGACGATCTACAGCCTGACCAAAACCAATCGATCACTTAGAGTCAACGACGTTCAACTATTTCAAGCATTCTATTTTTGACTGCGTGCTTCCAATTTTAGTGCGGCTTCCGAGACTGCTACCACATCGCCGTTTCTAGAAAACTTGAAAATTGCGATGTCGTGCTCGTTTGACCAAGTTACGGCTTCTTTTGAATAGTTCATTGCAAAGAACAATGGCGTTCGGTTTATGACGGCCGCCTCACCGACTAAGGCCTGAATATCTGGACGTCGGACTCCATTTGAGTGCATTTTCACTTGACCGATAGCGCCTCGACTTGTGACGTCTACACCGCCGTCCGCTCCCTGGTTCGTCAATTCTGCATCCACATACCCGAGCCACCTCATAAAGTCCCTAGCGAGTTCTTCAGCATGCCGCCATTCAGTTACAACAACTTTGGGTCTCTTCGAATTGCTGCCCAGTCCTATTCTGTTTACTATCATCAATTCTTTTGACGCTATGTTTCGATAATTGCGCAACTTTTCAACTTTTACCTCTAATCCTTTGAGTTCCTTCTCATCTCTCTGAACGGCTTCTCGGGCTTCGGACAGATCCTCATCGACAACGTCAATCGACCTCAGGATCGTTATCAGCCTTGGCCAGGGTTTGAGGAGCTCATACCTGTTCCACGTTGCGATGTAATCTTCAGGGCGACCGTTAAGAGGGGAAACGTCGCCGAACCTGGTTACAAGTCGACTCCGCTTTTTCTTAAGCATTTTGACCTTGTCCGTCGATTTGCGAAGTTCTGATTCGGCGACAGAGTATTCCTTCTCCAAGTTTTTATGGGTCTCTATATATTTGTTCGCCTCACGTTTTTGACTAATTTGTTGTTTAATGACCGCGTTTTGCTGCCTTGAAATTTGAATTTCTTGTGCTTCTTTCAGTTTTCGATTCTTCTCTTTAGTTTTGCGCAACTTTTCAAGGCGCTGATCATCAATTTCGACTAATTCTTCGTCAAAGAGTCCTGCTTTTAATTGGCTCTTTTCTTTTCGATACAAAGTTTGTAAATCGCTAAGAGCGGTCTGCAGTGGCACCTGAGTGTCTATGGCAAATTCTGCTATTTCGGATTTCAACGAAACGAGTTCCGATAGACAATTAGAAACGCTTTCGCCCCAGTCTTTAGATAACTCGTACCGTTTAATCTCCATCATGAGTTGTTCAATCTCGCCGTCTACTACCGATAAATCTTTTAGTAGTTTCTCTGCCTTACGACTTTGTTTATCTATAAAGAGATTTTTCTCGAGAGCAAGTGCGTCCAATTCTGGTGGGGCGTTTGACAGGAGGGTTTCATTAAGGTAGCGCTGTATTTTGTGGCGCTTGAACCACTTTGTTGTTAAAATTTGATTCTTATGAGCTTCTATCGCTGTTATGTCGGCTGACGCTTGATTCTTACTTTCAAGTTCCCGCTCATGGCATTTTCTTAGCAATTCTTGTTGATTTTGTTTTGATACTAAGTCTTTTGTAAGTCTGCGGACCTCTTTCTTTTCATCACTTTGAATCTGATTGAGTTGAGCCACAAGATTCATGACGTAGTCAAGACTTGCCTCAAAGTCCTCATCCACATTCTTCACTTCTCTCTGAAGCGTTTGAAGAGTCAAAAACTCCTCATGAAACTTGCGTTTCAACGCTGTCAAAGCAGCCAGATAGTCATCTAGCCGCTCTATTTCCTTACTTCGAAGGCGTTCCAATCTCTTGAGCGTCATGCGACAACTATAGATATTTGGCTGAAGGTGTTACGGATCTTTCGATTGAGTCTCAACTGCAATCGTGTTCTTCGCCGCTCCGAATCAAGGCGTTACAGTGCTCGCATCGGTCGTTACTTGTTGCCTCGGCTTTGCCCGGGTTATTCACGAGTCCTGAGCCGTAGCGAGCTTTTCCACCGGGTTGTCCTGTCGCCCTAGGATTTGCACCTTTATTTAACGAATTTGAGATCTGCTTAAGATGTCGATGTTGGTCTATCGCTGCGATTAAACGAGTCCTGTCAAATTTGTCGAGACCGAAAAACACGACCTTACTTTTGAATTCTGCTTCTTTTTCTTTAGTCAATGGAATCTGCCAGCGCTTTTTCCATATTTCGAGGATTAGTTGTGGTTCCATTTGGGGCTCCTCCCTTTCGAATTCGATCCAGATGCTTGCTCTCTCAAGCCTCTTTCAGAGTGCGACACGTGATGGCCAAATCTTTCGATTTCTTCAGTCCCGGCTGTTTGTGAAGCCGTTCCCGTCGGGGATGATCACTTCGATAGCGAGTCCTGCGCAGAGGAAAACTAAATCAGGTTCGGGTAGTCCCGGAAGCAATATTGCTGCAATAATGCCCTCTTCGCCTTCCATCTCCAAGAGATTCTTGTAGTCGAGAACCTGCCCTATAGCTTCGCGAACGTACTCTCTTGAGGCTGATTTCTTAGCCTCTACGACAGTTTTTGTTGTTGCGTTGTACAGGTCTGGGAATACTTGAACGCCTGTCGATGGCACTAGCACTGGTCGTCTAAGAACTGTGTTTCCTTGGTCTTGGAGCCACGTGCCGTAACGGCCTTGCAGTTTCATTTCTTGCCGCGAGACATTTCGTCCATTGACGACAGTTCCAGTGATTGTGTAGTTGCCGTCCGCTGGTGGTGTCCATGCCGTTGAAATCAGTGGGGTGGGAACTGCCGTAACGGGTGGCCTCATCTTTGTGACTGGCACTAGGTGAAATACGACTATGTCTCTTTCGTTTCCTTCTTTATCTGGGGCTCGTTTCCACTCGAATGGTGGGTCGCCTAAGACCACTTCTCCGACATAAGTGGCGTTGACTGACTGCGTCATGAAAAGTCGGAGGCGTGTCTGGTTCAGGTCGGACTCCATGAGTGTTTTGTTTCCGTATTGGTCAATCACCTGATTGCCCAACGTTCCCTCTCCGGTGTACCAAAATGATCCGTCTTCGCGGAATCCTTCAAAGCGGTCATACCCATATTCTCGGCCGCTCACAGGGTCGGAAAAGATAAGAACGTCTTTGCTTCCCTCGATTGCCGTGATGCCTTTTTGTCTGTTTCCTCCAACCTTGTTGTGAACCATTTTCCGGGTAGTCGTTTGGCCAGGGGCAAAGGGCCAATCAACATTGACGTCAAAGCCGAGTGCTACCAGTGGTTGAGCAACACCCTTTTCAGTGCTTTCGACTTCGTTATGGGTGATCGTCTGATGACCAGTTGCACGTCGCATCGCGCAAACTAAAATCGCTTTGGCGTCAATTCGTTCATCGTTGTCGTTGATGAAGAACTTGTTAGCTTCGCCACCGCCGTAAGCATGCAAATAGGCTTCGCGTCCTATTCTCCGAAATTCGTCTATCTCAACTTGAATTTCTTCTGCTGTTACTGCGTTGAGCCATTCCTTAGTTCGTTCGATGCGAAAACCGAGTCGTTTTAACGCTGGTATCGCTCCGCTCTCTCCCCCACTGAAACGTTCATTATCTAAAGGGATTCCGGTTTGATATTGATATGCGGCGCCGACAATTGCTTTTGAGTCAAATATCTCTCCACGATCAATCAGAAAATATGACTTAGCAAAACCGAACCCGTACTTCTCTAAGAATGTCTTACGTCCTATTTGACGGAATTCGCTGATCGCGGATTCAACCGCTGATCTATCTGTTAATCGTGTGAGGTCTGCCATCAGTGATCTGTTCTCTATTCGCCTGTTTGGTTCTTATTCAATGATTTAAGTCTTGCTGTCTTGTAGAAATTGAGCTGCATACCGAATTTCATCCCCTCCACAGGGATATCGATAAAGGCTCCTCTATCCAATAGGCCGTCTATGAGACCGAAGTTTCTATATTCGTGGCCTGCATGAATTTCGAATTTGTCGCCCTCAGTAATTCCACACTTGTTCTGCAAACTTCGTAGGACTTTAGCCGACCATTCTCTACGCATATCCGGGGACAGATGATGCATTGACAAGTCATAGGGCTCCAGAATCTGATTTGGATGAACCAGCCCATGTTCGGCGGACAGAATCCACCATTCGTCGCACGAATCTTCTACATATAGACGGCGAGAACGAAACAGAGTAGATACGTAAAGGTCGCAGGCCTGTCTTGATGTCGTTGCTTTTGCTTTGACACACCCGACTAACCCGACCCGTTTCGCCACTCGGCCAATTTACCCACCGGATTGGATCACTAATTCAATAGCTAGTCGTGCAGCCGACATATACGGATCGCGGCAGCGAACTGGATGCTCTACGCCGCTATAGCGGGCTAGGGATAGGGCTATTGCCAAACGGGACGATCCCTGTCTTGTTACCCCTACCGGCCATGTTCCTTAACGGTATGACTTAACCATGGGGGGGTCTTAATTTCAAAAGAAGTGGATTCTGGGTCAACCTTGAGTTGTTCACTCTCTCTCCTTCACCACGATTTTCATCTATTTCTAGAGATGCATGAAACCCAAGTTGGGGTCCCTAATAGCAATACTTTGCAGTCAGGAACCCCAACTTCTCAGTGTTTCGTTTGGGTGATATAGCAATTATCTGGTGGTTGCCTACGAGCGGCGTCCATCGCACGTGGGGGTGCGATGTGCCGCTGACCAGGCCGTATGTGTTTAGGCTAGGTCTATGTTCGTAGTCAAGTCTTCGACTGCGTTATACATCCAGGAATTCTTTGATTTGCAGTTGGTTATTGCAATTATGTGCATTTCTATTCCTCTTCGTTTATGACGATTTCTGTCGATGCCATTTGAGGTTGTAACCGCTTGATGAAGAATTTGATGCGTGATTCCATAGTGGTGTTAGCTCTCTCTTGAGTGAGTTCTCCTACTGTTCGGACCTTGTCAAGTAGGGCTGATCGTTTGATTTGGTATTCAATGCGCATCAAGTCTTGTCCTATGTCGACTTTGTGTACCGCTTTCATTTGCTGGCGTTTGTCATACATCTTGAGTGACCCTGCTTTCTTCGAACGGCACTCCGTCGTCTCGACCATTGCCTTCTTGTCGAAGTACTGCTGGATCTTGGCTCTACCTCTACGGAATGACAAAAGGGCCTGTGAATGAATCTCGTGTGTCGGTCCATCTGGGGTGAAGTCCACTGCAAGGTCAAGGCGATATATATCCCATGACAGTCGGTGGTTAAGCCCATTGAAATAGGGGCGCAAAAAATCATCCAGGGTCTGGAGTGCGTCATGAGTTTCATCAATTGTTGCGGGGCGGATTCGTTGCTCATGTTGGACATGCGATGGATTGAATTCGCAATAGACGGTGACACCGGGAATACCATCTACAGAGCCCACAGTGACCCGTACTGGGGATTCAAAGATGTAGAGCGCTATAGACCATTTGCGCGTCACGTGGTGCGCCTGAGGCACCTTCGCTGCCTCAGTGCGCGTGCCCCTGCGGGGCACAAAGGGCAGGATCGAAATGATTTCAGGACCAAAGACATCCTGAGGGTTTCCCTTCATTGACCGAGCATCCATACGCACTGTGATCATGTCGACGCCAACATCAAATTGGGCGCTTTCTATCGTTGAGCGGCCAACCGCATGATCAATCGAGTGCGGATTGTCATCTCCACCGATCGATGCTCGGAGCGACTTAACGATCGATGCACTCGACACCCCCTTCGGAGTCCATTCGTCTGTGTTTGCCATGTCGTGTTGTTGTGTTGTGTTGTGTAGTTCACCTTCTGTTAGTAAGGGAACCTCATCGTGTTTATTGCTATGACTCATGAGCGCACCGCGCTGTTCTCAAAGAAGTCATAGATCTCTTCCTTGTTGAAGAATGTTCGGGATCCGACTTTGTATCGAGTCAAAAACCCATCATTTATTAGCTTGTACAACATCGAGCGGCTGACTTGCAATACATCCATTGCTTGTCGAACCGTGATGTACGTTCGGAACTTGTCGTGCATTACTGACTTCACTTTCTATAGGAGGTGAAGAGATAGTTACACACATTTCGCGCTGAGTGGTGCATTACTCAAACAACAGATGTGTACCAATGTAAGCGAAATCATCAATATCTATTGACTATCTACACAATCAGTACAATGAATTCAAATTACTTAGCATGCTTTTTGCAAACAATCCTACGGATCATTTCAAACGTCTTCACAAAGATGCTTGTGTATTAGCAACGATTTGCAGAGTCATACTTGTAGTCGAATTAGACGAATCACCGATCATCGACTAACTACAAACCGTAGATTTTGCGGATCTTGGAGATAGTGGATTTGTTAGTGATCTTCGCAAAGTCAAATCCTTTTTGAAGTCCGTCAACACTGTCGTAAAGTTCTGAAATACGTGGACGAACCGGAGTGGCGATCTCTTCGTACCAAACAATATTGAACTTAGGGTATTTCGTGATCTTGATGATCTTGCAGGGTTTTTGAAGTCGCCCAAACGCAATCATGACTACCCAGTCGTCTACCTTAACTGGGCGCGATAAAGCAGTCTTTTTTGAATCTTCATACCAACTCAATTTGGTACCGCTTGCATGCAGAAGTTTATGGACGCCACCCTTTTCCTTTTCGGCGGCGTTTACTGCATAAGCGTGAGCAACCAAAGTGAATTCAATCAACATTATTTTGCTGGTGTCTTTGGGGATGGTGACTGATTTTTGTGGTCGTGAAGGAAGCCCTCCTTTTGCTTGCCATGACACTGGCACTTGCAAAAGTTCTCTGATATCGCCAGTTGAAAGTTTGGCGTCTTCTGTCGCCAGCGAGTGCGCCCATGTAAATGCCTTGCGACAAGCCGGGCCCTCAACTCTGATGCTTGCTTCGGTCAGGTTGTCTCTTGAATTACTTGATGCGTTAGCGGATCCAATCCAAGCGAATTTCTCGCTGGCAATTACTTTTGCGTGGAGTCCTTCATGCGAATAGATCTGTACCCCGGCGGCATTGAATGCTTTGAGCGCCTTTGCGCTCGTAACCCCTTGTCTGATTGCTCGTGTTGACGCATCGCAGATGAGCATGTCACCTCTTCGTAAAGGCAATACTTCGTGTGCTTTTGCTCCCACGTATGCCACTGCTGCGATGATTGGACCGCGGCGCTTACGTGCTACATCAGGTTTGATCTTGTCCCACGGTGAAGTACCTACGAAATCATTCATTTGGATTCGAAAGTGTCCACATATTCTTCAAAGGCAAAAGCTCTTGAATACTTGAATCAAGTTGATCGTAAGACTGCAACGTTGCATCAAGTACTGCATCAGCATCCCAAACTTTGACCTTGAACTGTTGATTAGTCAACAAATCCATAGCAGACTTGTTTACACCGGCGAACGCAACTAACAAAGCTTGTTCAGCACCAAGTGTGCTCATCGCTCCTTGGAGTCGCTGAATGACGCTGACATCGGCCGGGGTGTCACTGCTCTTACACTGAACAACGATCCGAGGAGAATCAAGACCCAACGGTCCCGCACCAGCGAGAATGTCGATGCCTTTGTCTGGTCCGGGTGGACTCACAATGCATTCCAAGCCTCGCACTCTCAGAATTGCTGCAGTCAAATCCGCCAACTGGTGCGATTGGAAAGTTTCGATTAATCGCGTGCGGATTCGATCCCGAGCAACTTCCTCAATGTCGACATCTTCTGGGGCTGGGTCATTTTCATCAAAAGAGATTGCAGGTGACTTTTTCGTAGGCAGTGAAGGAAGCTCTGCGCCTGGATCTTTCGAACCTGCCATCAACTTCTTCAACCGATTCTCAGCATCATTACGATCGACTCGACACACAGTCATGAATGCTCCGAGGCTGAAAAGGAGATCTTGTTTGATGTCGCCACGAGGGACGTCAATGCGTGTCCAATTAACGCCGATGACATGTTGGCGACCTGGGACTTCGTTACTGAGGAACGTATACGGCGTGCTGCATCGCCCGATTGCTATGTGAGTGCTTGGATGAAGCGGCATCACTACCAAGTCGCCTACTTCGATTCTTCCCCGTAGCGCCCATAACTGAGCGGCAAAATTCATATTCCGTTGCTTTTTTCCACCCGGGAACGCTGATTGAAGAACACCGAAGATTTCGTCTCGCGAATTACAGCCGGTCAAGTCACCAACCTCTTCGAAGCCACCGCCAGAGAATCCCGTTTCGATTGCCCAGCTTTCACGTTCTCCCAAGCTGCCGCCACGAATCATCCATGCAGTCATTCTGTTTACCCCTTTTCAGCACTATTAATAAAACAAACTAATGCCAACACGGCCTATGAGGCACCCCCGGCACGAACGAGCCCTATATCAAGACCAACTTTGTTCTAAATTGAACTTAAGAAGGAGGGTTTGAATGGCAATTTGTCGCTGTGGTTGTGGATCCAAGGTTCTATTTCTTAGGTCATATATGAGCAAACGATCCGTTGAATTCTGGGCAGTTGCCCGGTTTGGAGCGGCCGTCAATAACGATTTCTTGTCAAGACCGATACAGGATTTCTCAAAACCAGAAATCGAAACCTTTCGCCAATTTCTAAAACAGAAAACTCTGTCATGCCTCAATCACAGAGAAAAACTCCACGAGTATGCGCAGGGACGGATAGACGAATCCGATTTACCCACTCGCCAACAGGCCTGGGACGATGAGTCCCAACTAATTGCGCTTGCTGTAAGTAGTGCAGACTTTCTAGTTAGAGCCGGCGTGATCGAGAAAAAGGAGTTGGCGTCTGAGTTAGCAAAACTCTCCGTTGGACAACGGAGAAAGGTTGCTAAAACAAGAGAATTGCTTCCCCAATCAACGCCGCTGAGTATGCATGTTCAATCGTTCGTTACTCGGCAAAGTTGGTACTCGTTTGGGCGAAGGTGAAACATCGTTTCATTTCCTTCATTACATAGAGCACCCACCAACAATTAGACACGAATACTTCACTGACCATGAGAAGGTCACAAACATGAGCAAGGACGCTTAGTGGACATGGTCCGAAAATTCATATCGTCAAAGATTTGTCGTGCTTTCATTCGGTTTGCTTTAGCCTTCGCCACCTTCTTCATATCGTTCTTTTTCATCAGTGGTGCAACTGGGACCGAGGCAATGAGTTCTCGACTTTCGTACCTACAACCGCAGATTTCTGGGGATTTAGATTGCTCGGATTACGGGGTGCAGGAAGCAACAGAACGGGACATGTACATCAATGGATTTCAAGACCCCTACGGTCTTGACCGCGATAACGACGGGAATGCCTGCGAGACACTTCCACGAGGAGGCTGGTGGCTCGCCATTCCTACCGCACTTGGGGTTCTCATATTTGGCCGCATGGAAGACATACGACTGAACGGCCCCACATTCGAACTCGCCATTTCAATTAAACAACGAATAGTCCCCGCCGTGGCGCTCGGTCTATTCAGTGTTTTTCTCATGCTGGCATTGCCCAATTGGCTACCGCGCAGTACCCCGCCATTGGTCTACTCGGCTATCGGAGCAGGTATCTCGTACTACTTCGTACGAATTCGAAAGACATTTTGATTTATTGAATCACCAGTAAATCAAAGTTCTCCAGATTTGATTTTTCGTCGAATGTAATCGTTGGCAACGAAGCATTCGTTTCGAACCATCTCAGATTGAAAATCCTCAGTATCCACCTCGGCCAGATGTAATCGAACACGCTCAAACAACTCAAAAGGCAGTGGGCGACATGGATCCATAAGATCGCTCGGAGCTTCGAACGAGAAGACCGGGATGAATCCGAGCGTTGCGTTCATAGCCATTTCGGCGTCTAATCCAGGTTCACTTTGTGAGCGATATTCGAGCTGAAGATTCCGATTCATTAGTTGATGAATGAAGTCCTGAACCCACGTCGGCATGGACCAGAAGAACTCGAATTCTTCAGTTTTGACACCTTCGTCAATTAGCCATTTTCGACGACCGGGAAATCGTTCTTCAATCTGGTCAGCGATTTGAGTGAGGTCAACCGGAGCGTGATCTGCTAATTCAAACGCGGGGATCAGATCCGAAAACATGTCCGAGCCGATGCCCTGAACCGTTGCCACTCCCTGGCAGTATTTCACCCATTTTCTGTAGCTATAGATGAGTGTTTTCTTTGAGGGGGAACTATTGCCTAGCGCTGCCCTAGTTGGGACTGCCCGATACGGTGCCGAATCCTTGGGTGTTTCAATTTGGACTTCGCCATCAATGCTTTGGGCTGCAATTAGTTGCGCACGCAATTTGCCCCAAGCCTGGACATAGTGCGGGAAGTCGACCGACTGTGCCATTCCTATGTAGTCATTCGTAGCGCGCATGGCAGCAGCGACACTCCGAAGCGGGTCGTTCTGCAACGGACGAAGTTCGAATGCCAGCTCCCTACTTCGCTTATTTACAGCTCTTTCCAGGTTTCTGGGCGGAACTGGCCGGTCATCAAAAGGAACCAAAGCCCAGGCCACCGGCCCTATGACTTCACTTGGCCAGCCATTTTTCGCCATACGTAGAGCCATCGGTAATCGAGAGGCCTGAGCGTTATCCATGGGGAAAAGGTAACAGTCATTCACTCCTAGCCGAGCGATGTCTGGCCCCATCACAACAGGCTGTCAACAAGACGAGAACTACGAACTTACCGCCTCCAGTTACCCCCATAATTACCCCCACCCGAAACCAGGCCGGCGCCAAACAAAAAGTCCCAGGCTTGTGGCCTGGGACTTTGTACGTGGAGCTGAGGGGAATTGAACCCCTGACCTCTTGCATGCCATGCAAGCGCTCTGCCAACTGAGCTACAGCCCCATACGGGCCATCAGCACGATACCAACCAGTAGCACCCCGCCAAAACCTCCCACGACTACTTCCCCGCAGCTACTTCCCTACTGCCGGCGAAGCCACACCAAGTCTCAGGCTCGCCAGTCAATACGCGGTACGTCTTTGTACAGACGCTCAATCTCGTAGAACTCACGGGTTTCATCGAGGAACACATGCACGATCACATCGCCGTAATCGAGCAAGACCCACGACTGTTCACGGTGACCTTCGGTTCGGCCAGGCGACCTACCACACACTTCACGAATGCGATCTTCAATCTCGCCCGCAACAGCGCGCACCAAACGCGGGTTTGATGCACCGGTCACGACGAACAACTCGGTAATCGTCAACACATTGCCAACTGCCAACACGATGGTGTTCGTTGCTTGCTTGTCATCGGCCGCACGAGCAGCAACAAATGCCAACTCAAGCGTGTCAGGTTTAGCTAACGGTTCGCTGTTCGTTTCTTTGGACTTTGAATCTTCGGCCATCATGGGGTCGTTTCTGTTGTTGGAGCATCGGACGCGTCAGCAGCCAAATCTTCCGGATTGACATTGGGGTCCGGCTTTGCTCCGGTCGCTAAGAAGTTGACAAATGAATCCCCAAGAATGACTTGGACATCAATTCCTTCAACACGCTCTGTTGCTTTTTCAAAAACAATCTCACCAAACATGGTCGTCAATGGTTCGGCCATTGCCCGATCCATTTCATCTGAGTACTTGATGACGGTGACAGGCAGCGGTGTCGACGTCACTTGGCGTACCAAGATCACATTGGTACCCATGTACAACATGCGGAACGTTGCATCTTGAGTGACCGCAATATCAGCGTATGGACTGTCAATCTGCACACTCAAGGTTGGGAACACCGCAACCATCGCGCTCGGAGCAACGCTTGCCATCACCATCACAAGTTCACCCGCATTGAACCCGTACACATCAATGTCTTGTGGATTGCGTTCGGCATCAGACAAGCGCTCTGACGAAAACTGCCACAACTTAATTGGTCCAGCAAAAAGTGCCGACATGAATGTTGGCATATCTACTGGCGTTTGAGCACCAACATCGGGAACAACAGCCGCGGGAATCGCACCAATGATTCCGGCTCCGATTGATGTAACAATCGCATCCCATGTTGCTTTCACATTAGGCATACGAGTTGATTCAACTTGCGAAACATCTCGCGCCGCCAAAACTTGTGCTGCTTGGATCGGCGTAAATTCATTGACTCCCACAGTGGCAACAATTCGAGTTGCATCCGTTTCAGTGTCGGTGACATCTGCGGCGTACGTCGGGGTTGTTGTTCCAGCACGCGCAATCAACTCGGCTGTCGCATCAACACCATTAACCGAAATCAAATCAATCTGACTGTTCGTGACACTTTCGACAGCAGATCGCAGAGCGTCCACTCCGTCTGATCCGTACACATCGGCCAACCGTTTTGGTTGACCAACTGGCTGACCAGGAACCATCAAACCAACGGGAAGAATCATCACTGTTCCGCCTGCACCTTCGGGTGTCAACGCAACGATGTTCAACGATGTCAAAAAGTTCAGTTCATCGGTGACCGCCAAGATTGCGGTCGGAGTAGTCGGCAGTTCGCGCGACGGTAACGCCACAACTTCTTCCGCAGCTTTTGAGTCGCGAATTGCTCGCCAGGCGACCACCACTGAAACTGGCAACAGTGTCAGCACCAAAATGCCCGCACCAAATGCTGCCCAAGTCTGACGACGGCGACGTTGTTTCAACGTGCTCATGCTGGGGCTCCAATCGGTGTCGAGTACAACGCTCGGTCTCGAATCACATCAAGAACTGGTTGAGTAATCAAATAGTCAAGCGGACGGCCGTCGGTAAAGCGCGATCGAAGGTCGGTACTTGACACATCAAGGTGTGGAACCTCAACTCGAATCCATTTGATGTCGTCTGACAAGGCAACGGGTGCACCAGGGCGATCGACCACGACGAGTTCGGTGAGTTCGGTCAATTCTTTGAAGCGTTCCCAGGTCGGCACACCAGCAGCAGCATCATCGCCAACAATTGTAAAGAAGGTGGCGTTGGCATATTCGGACACTTCTTGACGCAACACCTGCAGCGTGTCAACCGTGTAACTCGGCCCACCCATACGTATTTCAGTATCACCAGCGACGAGGCCCGGAACTGCCGCGACTGCCGCCTCAACCATGGCTAATCGGTCCTGAGCAGGGGTGATGATTCGAGAGCCCTCTTTTTGCCATGGAACGTTGGCCACCATCAAAATCACTTGATCAAGGCCAAGAGCATGCATCACGTTGACCGCAGTCACCAAATGACCCACATGCGGCGGGTCAAAAGTGCCCCCAAAAAGACCAATCCGAAGCCCCGAAGCACTTTGGTCGGTTGTCGCCGCAGGCAATTTGTCCACGCCGGCAGTCTAGGGGCGGACTTCACAGCGCACTTCTTGACACGTTGTCAGCGTTTGGTTGATATGAAACCCCAGCCCACCGCCAAATTTGAGACTTTCTTGACAATTCCAAAAGTTTTTCTCAAGTGTCGCCTTATACCTGCCGAAAGTTAAAAGCGTCACCAAGTGGCCAACAAAGTAATTCCAGCAAGACACCAGCAAAAATATTTGATAGCCTAAGAGTCCCTTCTTGGGACCATGACAAAAAATACCCCCAGCGTTACCCCCAATCCACCAAACGTTCACATCAAGTGGTGGCGGGTCCCAGAAACCAAATTTAGTTACCCCCCACAACCTTCGATCACTGTTTTCGTTGCGCGTTCAATCCCTTTCGCCGATTGATCTTGCAACGGGCACACAAAAGTCGAAAACACGAACAGTAGAGAAAAAAATGAACGATTCCATCGGTATCTACCTCAACGACATCGGCAAGGTTCCATTGTTGACCGCCGAAGACGAACGCGTTTTGTCGCGTGCCATTGAAAAAGGTCGCGAGGCCGCATCGAAATCAGCTGCTGGTGACAAGACAGTCACCGTAAAGCGCGACATTCGCGAAGCGGCCAAAGCTAAAGACCGCTTCATTCGCGCCAACCTTCGTTTGGTTGTCTCGATTGCCCGCCGGTACCCACTGCCCCAGGGCATGGATCTTCTTGACCTCATTCAAGAAGGAAACCTCGGTCTCGAGCACGCTGTTGACAAGTTCGACTGGCGCCGTGGATTCAAGTTCTCAACGTATGCAACGTTCTGGATTCGTCAGGCCATTGGTCGTGCACTTGACCAGAAGGCCAGCCTCATTCGCATCCCCGGCGATCGTTCGGCAAGCTTGCGCGCTGCTTTGCGTCAGGCCAGCGGCGACGGCGAAACCCTCGACTTGTCAAATGCCGAATTGCACCGCCTCACCACCCCGGTCTCGCTTGACAAGACCATCGGCGATGACGGCGATGCAACTCTTGGCGACTTGATGGCCAATGGTGACCCCACCCCCGAAGACCACATCATCGCTCAAGGTGAAACTGATCAACTCAACAAGTTGCTCGACACCCTTGACGCTCGTGCTCGCTACGCCGTTGAAGCCCGCTTTGGACTCATCGATGGTGAGCGTAAGAGCTTCCGCGAAGTGGGCGAAAAGCTTGGCGTCACTGCCGAAGCCGCTCGTCGCTTGGTCTCACGTGCAGTCACCGGCCTCAAAGAAGAAGCCGAAGACATCTTCGCCTACTGATCTTTTATTCACCCATAGTTCAGCGGGGCTAGACCCCAGTTAAAACGACCCGATGGCTTTGGCCTTCGGGTCGTTAGGCTTTTTTTATGGCCAATACTTGGACCCCATCATCGTGGCAGTCATTCCCTGCCGTTCAACAGCCAAAGTGGCCCGATCAGAGCGCGGTCGATCGCTCACTGAAGCAGATTGCGTCCTATCCCCCGTTGGTGTTTGCTGGCGAAGCTCGCTCATTACAAAATGCTCTCGGTCAGGTGTGCGCGGGCAATGCGTTCTTGTTGCAGGCCGGCGACTGCGCCGAAAGTTTTGATGAGTTCTCGGCCAACAACATTCGTGAAAAACTGCGCGTCATTTTGCAGATGGCAGTTGTGCTGACCTACAGCCTCGGTGTTCCCACCATCAAAGTCGGTCGTATCGCTGGACAGTTCGCCAAGCCTCGTAGTGCCGACATGGAAAAAATCGGCGACCTAGAAATTCCGTCATTCCGTGGTCACATCGTCAATGATCCGGCGCCAACATCTGAAGCACGCATCCCCGACCCCGATCGCCTCGTGCAGGCATATCACCAGTCGGCAGCAACGCTGAACTTGTTACGCGCTTTCGTCAAGGGCGGATTCGCCGACTTGTCACGCGTGCACGCCTGGACTCAAGAGTTCGTTGGTTCAAGCCCAGAAGGTCAGCGTTACGAGCAAGTCGCAACCGATATTGAGCGTGCATTGCGTTTCATGCATGCCTGTGGCGTTGACACCGAAAATACTGCAGCGCTTCATGAAGCCGATGTCTACACGAGCCATGAAGCACTACTGCTTGGATACGAAGAAGCCCTCACACGTCAAGATTCGTTAACGGGTGCTTGGTACGACTGCTCGGCGCACATGTTGTGGATTGGTGAGCGCACTCGTCAACTTGATGGTGCTCATATTGAATTCTTGCGTGGCGTCGGCAACCCCATTGGTTGCAAGATTGGTCCGTCAACAACTGTTGATTTCATTCTCGAACTGTGCCAAAAACTCAACCCTGCGCAGATTCCTGGTCGCCTGACCTTGATCAGTCGCATGGGCGCCGACAAGGTTGAAGATTCGCTCCGTCCGCTTCTTCGTGCAGTTCGCGAAAGTGGTCACCCGGTCGTGTGGGCCTGCGACCCGATGCACGGAAACACCTTCACATCAGTGGGTGGTCGCAAGACCCGTCACTTCGATGAAATCATTCGCGAAATCACTGGCTTTGTCGCAGCGCACCGCGCTGAAGGTACATGGCCGGGCGGAATTCACGTTGAACTCACGGGCGACAACGTGACCGAATGTCTCGGCGGCGCTGACGATCTCACCGATTCCGACCTCGATATGCGTTACCAAACGGTTTGCGACCCCCGCTTGAATGCTCGTCAAGGTCTTGACTTGGCATTCGGTGTCGCTGAACTCATTCGCTCTGCTGGCTTTGCCTGATTCATCACTGACTTCAATTCTCGCAACCGTTGACGAGTGGCCAGTACCGCATGCGGCGACTGCAGTCGTACATCACGGCACGGTCATTGCGACACATGGCGACACCGATCGCGTCTTTCGCCTAGCTTCAATTTCGAAAGTCATCACTAGTTGGACGTGTTTGATTGCAGTTGAAGAAGGTTCAGTGTCACTTGATGATGCTGTCGGTCCTCCTGGGGCGACACTTCGACACTGCCTTGCTCATGCTGCCGGATACGGGTTTGACACGTCGAGCCCCATCATGGGTGTTGGGAAACGGCGCATCTATTCAAATACCGGAATTGAAATGGCCGCGAATCATGTCGCTGAGCGCACTGGGATGATGTTTGGCGACTACATGAACGAAGCGATCTTTGAACCACTTGGTATGAGTGATACGTCTCTCAAAGCATCGCCCGCATATGCAGTTCTCAGCACAGTCGACGACATGTCGCTGTTCATGACAGAACTCATGCGTCCCACATTGATTAGTTCGGCCACGGCACATGAAGCCACCACAATTCAATATCCCGAACTCGGTGGAGTCATTCCTGGTCTTGGTTCCTATAAACCAAATCCTTGGGGACTCGGAATTGAAATTCGAGATCACAAACAACCTCACTGGACGGGTTCGCTCAATTCACCACAAACTTTTGGACATTTTGGTGGATCCGGAACAATGATGTGGATTGATCCAAATATTGACGTTGGTTTGATTTCATTAACCAATCGCAACTTTGATGAATGGTCTGCCGAAGCACTCGTTGCATGGCCTAGCCTGAGCGATGCAGTCATTCGTGCAATCACGAACCACGCGTAACCACTCTCCTACCAGCAAACCTTCTTTATGACCAGCATTCGCAAAACCGAACGTGTATTACTTGGTGCAGTGTTTGCAATGGAGGCAGGCGGAAGTGTCATCTTTGCTCTGATGGGCAACTTGCAAGATGAATTCAATTTCTCTGACGTTGGCCTCGGACTCATCGCCGCCGCAGGTTTCATGGCGTCGTTCGTCATGCAAATTCTGATTGCCCCCTATGCCGACCGTGGTCATGCAAAACGACTGTTGATTATCGGCACTACTTTGGCCGTTCTTGGTAATGCCCTCTTTGCGAGCGGATCGTCGCTTCTGGTTTTCGTTTTGGCGCGACTCGTGTCAGGTGCAGCGAGTGGACTCTTCTTGCCGCCAGCTCGTGCTCTGATTGCATCACTAGATGAAGAAGGTGTTTCTGAACGACTTGGCGCAATGGGCGGAGCCGCTCTTGCCGGGTTCGTCACTGGTCCAGTGATCGGCGGATTTCTTGTCGGACCACTGGGTCTGCGTTGGCCGTTCATCATCTTTTCGATTGCGGCAATGATTTCGTTGTTAATTGTCAGCACACAACATTTGCCAACTTTGCCGTACTCGGCGAATCGACAGGGACTCGCATTCGGACTCTTAAAGCAACGATCAGTTCTGGTGCCAATTTTGATGCTCTCATCAATTGCTTTGCCAGTTGGCATGTACGACGCGTTGTGGGATCGTTTTCTCACAGACATTGGTGCATCCGACATCGTGGTCGGGCTCAGCCTTGCCGCCTATGCACTTCCGTTTGTTGTTCTGTCACGATTCGGCGGTCGACTCGCTGACCGTCGTGGCAAAGTCAAGGTGTCATTCATCTCGATGCTGTTCGTCGCCCCACTCACTGCGCTGTATGGATGGTTTACTGTTCCCCTCATTCCGATTTTGCTCGGCATGATTGAATCATGTGCTCAAGCTGCAGGTGCGCCAGCAGGTCAAGGTCTACTGGCTGAAGGGGCACCTGAGGGTCGCGCTAGTGCCGCTCAGGGACTCGCTGGAGCGTGCAATCAACTGCTGGCTGCCGTTGTCGCAATCTTGGCAACCTGGGGCTACGGACAAGTCTCAGCACCGACTTTGTTCACAATTGCCGGAGCATGTGTATTACTCATGGGCTCAGTGGCCCAGGTACTCGCGCGCAAACTCCCCCAAACACAAACTTCGTAAAAAACTGCCTAAAAAAACTTGTGGCGAGAATGTGCGGTTTACCGCACATTCTCGCCACCAGAAACACGAGAAATATCAAGTCGTGGTTTTTTAGTTCAGCTCATACGCTCGATGATCATCGACAAGCCCTGGCCGCCACCGACACACATGGTCTCCATGCCGACGTTCTTGTTGCTGGCCTGCAAGCCGTGGATCAAGGTGGTCATGATGCGAGCACCGGTCATACCAAATGGGTGACCGAGTGCAATTGCTCCACCATTGACGTTCAACTTGTCCATTGAAATACCGAGGTGCTTCGCCGACGGCAAAACCTGTGCGGCGAATGCTTCGTTGATTTCAACCAAGTCGATGTCATTGATGCTCATGCCAGCACGCTTCATCGCCTGACGACAAGCTTCGACGGGTCCGAGTCCCATGATCTCGGGGTTCAACGATGACACGCCGCTCGACACGAAACGTGCGAGTGGGGTGAGTCCCAAAGCCTTGGCCTTGGTATCGCTCATCACCATGACAGCAGCAGCGCCATCGTTCAACGGGCACGCGTTACCGGCGGTGACTTGACCATCGGGGCGGAATGCGGCTTTCAAACCAGCAAGACCTTCGAGGGTTGTTCCTTCGCGCGGGCAATCGTCCTTGCTCACAACTGTTCCGTCTTCAAGAGTCAACGGCGAGATTTCGGCATCAAAGAAACCATTCGACACGTTGGCACTGGCCAAGTCTTGGCTGCGCTTGGCAAACCAGTCCATGTCTTCGCGGCTCACGCCTTCAACTTCACGAACGTTTTCTGCAGTCTGACCCATTGCGATGTAAGCATCGGCAAGACCATCTTGTGGAGTCCATACGGGCTGACCACCAGCTGAACGCAACTTGGTGCGCTCGCCTGGTCCCTTGAAGATGGGGTTCGGAGCAGTGTCGGCGGCGCCGAACTGGTAACGACTGACGGCTTCAACACCTGCGGCGATGAAACAATCGCCTTCGCCAGCCTTGATCGCGTGAGCAGCCATACGAATGGTCTGCAACGATGATGAACAGTAACGGTTCACAACGACGCCAGGGGCTTCGGGAATACCAGCCAACAAGGCGACCATACGACCCAAGTTGAAACCTGCTTCACCAGCGGGCTGACCCACACCAATGATGAGGTCTTCGATGTCAGAACCCTTGACTGATGGAACCTTGGCCATCAAAGCGCGAACAATCTGGGCGGCCATTTCATCGGTGCGCAATGACACCAATGAACCTTTATTGGCTCGGCCGATCGGACTGCGGGCGGTAGCAACAATGACTGCTTCGGGCATGGGATTCCCCCTCGTTAAGGCACGTGATGTGCGGACTGTGTAAGCGTAGCGAAAGTTACCGACGGGTCACATATTGGTCGCATTGAGGACACCCTAAGTTTTGGTCACGGTGCCGAAATATCAGTACTGGCTACCGGGCAACTTCGTTAAACGAGGTCAATGCCGCGCCATTGGCCGAAATCGCGAGTCGCGTGATCGACGCCGTCACCAACTGCGTCTTCCAACCAACCGACACATCGACCCCTAAAGCCCAGGCGACCGCCGACTTGATCGGCGAAACATGCGACACCACCACCGCCGTCCGCCCATCAAGCCGTTGTGCCAGTTCGGTGCACGCATCGGCAACTCGTTGTTGCACCTGATTCAACGATTCGCCCTGAGGGGCTGCGAAATTACTGTCGCTTCTCCACTCACGCCACACGTTGGACGGAACTTCTGATTGACGCAAACCTTCATAGGCGCCGTAATCAAGTTCAATCCATCGTTCATCGATCTCTAGCGACGTACCGACACCTTCGGCGATCACGGTTGCAGTTTGACGTGCTCGTAATAACGGACTGCACACAATCAATGTGTCAGATAACAGTTCGGGTGCAAGATACGTCGCAACTGCTTCCGCTTGCGCAAGGCCGACTTCATCAAGCGGGTTGTCGGTTCGCCCTTGCAAGCGACCAGTGGCATTGAACTCGGTTCGTCCATGACGAACGATGATGATGGAACCACTCATTCGGACAGCGTTCCTGACTTCATAAAACTTTTGCGGCGCGCTGGTTCGCTTAAATGAAATTTCTTCCAAGCAAAAGCGCACATCAATAAGCCGGCGATTTCAAATGCGACATTGAGCATTCCGCGGTCAACAACTGGCAGGCGGTCACCTGCAAATGACAAACCACTAAACGGCCACCAAAAAACTTTGGTGTTATTGAATGCACCGTCATAAATCAGATGCAGAAACATTCCAATCGGAATGGCCAAGAGACGTTTACGAATCGGTCGGCGACCGATCGTGGACAACATCACTACAACCAGAACTGCCACGCTGGCAGCGACCGAGTGAAAGGCCCGTGCTCCACCCCATATTCCGTCAATGATGTCGGGCAATAATGCACCGATCACCAAAGTGCGATGGTCAAATGCTGGATCTCGAAAGACGAACCAAACTGACAGAACTGCAGTACCGATAAACCAAAAAAACATTGTTATCGCACGAGCAACCGATTGCAGTTTGGACACTCAGCGACTTGGTCGGCTGGCAAACGCTTCATGATGTCAAGCTCTGATACCGAGATATCCATATGACATCCTCCGCACACACCATGTTGAATGATGGCGACCGCGATTCCTTTATATGAGGCCCGTAGTCGGTCGTAGGTCGCAATATCAGCAGCCGCGATCGGCGCGGCGGCTTCATCGCGACGCGTTTGCAAAGCAGTCATTTCTTCGTTCTTCAAGGCAACTGCCACATCTTGCGCATGTTTCGTCGTGGATTCAACCTCAATTGCTCGGCTTTCAGTGTCCACCAACTGACGAAGATCTTCATCTGCCGACGCACTTGATTCGAGCAAGAGCAATCCGCGGTCATCAAGTTCGTTGCGAGCGGCAGCAAGAGTTTGCATTTCGTGTTGCAATGCTTCGGCTTCACGTGGAGCAATGATGGTTTTCATTTGGCGCTCAAGTTTGGCGCGATGAGTATCAATCTCGGCTGATTTCGTTTCGATTGATGCGAGTTCGGCTTCCATCGTTGACTGTTCGCGACGCAAATTGTCACGGGTTGATCGGACGTGAGCCAAATCAGCAAGCGCCTGAGCATGATGAGTGCGCTCGGGCAGTTTCTCAAGAGCAACCTTGGCTTGCTCGATTGCCGTATCTACCTTTTGCAGTTCGTACAGCGCTTTAACATCCATAGTGATGACTGTATGCCCTCGGGCTAGCAACTTCCCACTGTGTAAAGCGTCGGATCAATGGTTGGGACGGGCCACAAGGGGTCAACCACCCCGCGTGGCACGGTCGTGTTGAGGTCAGTGATGACCCCCGGCAACGGTGGGACCAACGTCGTGGTTGTGGTTGAAGTGGTGGTGCTCGTCGTAGTGGTCGTGGGCACTGTGGTCGCAGTGGGGTCGACCGGAACTGTTTCGGCCGGAATCGAGGTTGCCGTTGGCGGTGCCGTCACAGCCGTCAAACAATCAGTTCCTGGTAGGTACAGCCGCATTGAAGGCCTGGCATTAACGGGAGGTGTCGCGAAGAAGGTCGCTGGCTGACCGGCGAGCGCTGCGTCCATCGTGGCTTTCCAAATTCGCGACGGGAAGGTTCCGCCCACGACATTGTCAACTCCGACTGCAAGAAATTCGGGAATGTTGACCATGGGCAAATACAGATCAGGATGTCCGACCCACACCGCTGTGACTAACTCGGGTGTATAGCCCACCATCCATGAGTTGGTGTTGTTGTCCTGGGTTCCGGTTTTTGCAGCAGCGGCTCGGCCTTCAAGGGCACTGCGACGCGCCGTACCCGACACCAGCACACCAGTCATTATGCTCGTCGTTTTCGCGGCAGCCTCGGGACTCAACACTGCAACGCCGTCATCTTGATGCTGGTAGAGCACTGAGCCGTCTGGACCCGAAATACTCTCGATGTAATAGGGCTCCATGTGCACGCCATTGTTGGCCAAAGTTTGAGCACCTGAGGCCATATCGAGTGGACTCATTTCATTTGCACCAGTAGCGAATGAACCGTACGGACGCAACGGCTCACGTTCGGCCGGATTGCGTTCGGGGTACAAATACAAGTTGCGCGCCATGCGGTAAGTCGTGTCAACGACCCGATCAAGCCCAACTATTTGTGAAAGTCGGCCGAACGCGCAGTTGATTGAGTACCACGTCATCTCATCAACTGGACCGAGCGGCCGACTGACGCCTTGTTCAACAACAAACGGATTCTCGGGGTCATCAGGGTTGGGCAACGTACATGGCAAGGTGCCATCAAGTTGATCATCGTTTTGTACGCCCGCTTGAATGGCTGCCGCCAAAATAAACATCTTGATACTCGAACCAGTTTGGCGCGGCGCTAAAGCCATGTTGACCTCGTTGCGACCCGCCGCGAAAGGTTTGCCGCCAACCATCGCCCGAACGGCTCCGGTCTTGCTGTCAAGCGTCAAGATCGCGGTTTCAATACCAGCAGTATTCACAGGCAGTTGCGTCGCCCGCGCATTCTCGGCGGCACCTTGCGCGACCGGATCAAGAGTTGTGTAAATACTCAAACCACCACGGAAAAGCTTGTTGTAACGCTCTTGATAGGTCTCCCCTAAGAGATTGCTTTTATTCAGCAGGTAGGACTTCACTTCTTCGCTGAAATGCGTACGCGTAATCTTCTTTTCCGCAATGGTCTTGACTACTTCAGGGATCTGCCAACTTCCGACACACTGCGCAACCACATCAGGATCATCTGAAGGTTCGAGGCAGGTCTTGATCGCCTCAGCCTCCACTGATTCCATCAGCCCGACTTCAACGACCGCATCAAGCGATTCACTAAATCGACGCCTACTTTGCTGTGGACGACGAATGGGGTCGTAACTACTCGGCGCCTGAATGAGACCTGCCAAAAACGCTCCTTCGACAAGTGTGAGGTCCTCAACTTTCTTACCGAAGTACACCTCCGAAGCAGCCTGTATCCCGTAAGTGTTATTACCGAAGTAGATCGTGTTGAGATAACGCTCAAGAATTTCATCTTTGGTTCGTTCTTTTTCAAGACGTAACGCATAGATGATCTGCAACAACTTGTAGCGGCCATCGCGTTCGAGACCACCGAGAAATTCAACTTTGACAACTTGTTGCGTAATCGTTGATGCACCTTGACGCGCTCCGCCTTCGAAGTTGGAAAGCGTGGCGCGAAACAATCCTCGAATATTGACCCCGTTGTGGTTATAGAACTCTCGATCTTCAACCGCCAGAACAGCCTGAATCACCGGTTGCGGAATCTGCCCAAAAAGTACTGGCTGACTATTTTCCAACTCATAGGCGGCAATCTCATTACCCGCTCGGTCATAGACATACGTCCGCTTGGCGATTCCCTCCCAAGCGGGAAGTTCCACTGGGGTTTCCACATGCGCGTTGGCAACTTTCCAGATACGTGGAGCAACACCGACAACCGCCGCCGTTAAAACAAGTGCTCCCGCCACAACGACGATGCACAACCGCATCCACCAGGTGATCATTCGCACAACACTTCTACGGTAGTTCTCGGTTCGGGCTGAGCAGTGTCACCCCCGACGCACTACCGTTTGATTCATGTCATCTTCTGCCTCTACTTCTGACCATCGACCCTTTCGATTCGGTATCCAAGCATCCAAAGCCAACACCCGCGACCTGTGGGTCGACCTGGCTCGACGAAGTGAAGGCAACGGCTATTCATGCCTCACCATGCCCGACCATTTCGATGATCAATTAGCACCAGTTCCGGCCCTCATGACTGCAGCCAACGTCACGACCACCCTGCGCGTTGGAGCATTGGTGTGGGACAACGACTACAAACACCCCGCTGTGCTCGCCAAAGAACTAGCCACGATGGACGTACTTTCTGACGGGCGCCTCGAACTCGGCATCGGCGCGGGCTGGATGATCAGCGACTACGAACAGATGGGCATCCCGTACGACTCGGCCAAAGTTCGAATTGATCGTTTTGTTGAAGGACTCAAGGTCATCAAGGGAGCGATGGCTGAAGGCCCGTTTTCATTTTCTGGCGACCATTACACAATCACCAACTACAACGGCACCCCCAAGCCCATTCAGGGGCCTTGTCCCCCGATTTTGATTGGTGGTGGAGGTAAGCGCGTGTTGTCAATTGCCGCACGCGAAGCAGACATTGTCGGAATCAACGCCACCATGTCGGCGGGAGTTGTCGGGCAACATACTTTCAGCACCATGACCGCCGAAGTTGTCGACGAGAAAGTTGCCATTGTCCGCGAGGCTGCGGGGGCACGTTTCAACGATATTGAACTCAATGTGCGGGCCTTCTTGGTGAACATTACCGATGACGCAAAGCAAGCAGCTTCAGGAATCGCATCAATGCTTGGTGTTGAACAGCAAATGGTTGAACAGTCGCCTTTCGCGCTTGTTGGTCCAACGAGCAAACTTATCGAAGACCTCCTCGAGCGACGCGAACGTTGGGGCTTTTCGTACGTCATTGTTGGCGCCGACGATGTTGATTCATTCGCCCCAGTTGTCGCTGCTCTCAATGGCAAGTAAGACAGGAAAACTTTTGTGACTGCAGCCAAGTCAATAGCACTGTGTGGAGCAGGAATGATTTCTGGCGCTCACGCTATGGCTGCACAGTTTTTGGGATTACCAGTCATCGCAGTGGCGTCGCGAAGCCAAGAGAAAAGTACCGAGCGGGCCAACCAACTGAACGCAAAGTCGGTGGAGTATTCGCAGCTTCCCAGTGGCGCCGACATTGTTGTCGTCGCGACACCACCAGCACAACATTTTGACCACGCGGTGTATTCACTGCAACGAGGCGCCGCCGTCATTATTGAAAAACCCCTTGCCTACACCCTGAACGAGGCCGATCGACTTGTGTCGCACGCCGAGCAAAATGGGCAAAAGATTCTGTATGCCGAAAATTTGGCATACGCGCCAATCGTTCATGCGTTCATCAAACGTGTAGTCACCATTGGTCCAATCACGCATATGTCACTTCGCACAGTGCAGTCACTTCCCGCTTGGGGCGACTTCACAACTGCTGAATGGGGCGGCGGTGCACTCTTTGATCTAGGCGTACATCCGATTGCGGTTGCAGTTCTCGTCGGCCGCGCAATAGGTGCTGGCGAGGTGGTCTCCGTTTCCGCACAACTCGAGGGCGAAACTACCGATACTCATGCCGAACTTGAACTCACTTTTGCTAACGGCCTGACTGCGACTGTGGTTTCATCGTGGCAAGGTTCTGAAACTCCGGAGTGGAATTTTCAAGTCGCATCCGATCAGGGCGTCGTTCGGGCCGAACTCATGCCCAATTTGATTCTTGAGCACAACGGCGAAGAGGTTTCGTTACCCGCCGCCACCGCTCCAATTCCATTCATTCAACAGTTCGGCTACATCGGTCAATTACAGGCCTTCACCGATGACTTGTCAACACATGCGACTCCATTTATGGATGTCGCGTTTGGACGTTGGATGATGGAAATTGTGTGTGCGGGTTATGTTTCAGCGCGCCAGAACTCTTCATCAGTTGCGGTGCCAAGTGGCTGTGATCGATTCGTGAGTCCCCTACAACTCTGGAAAGGCCCGTAACTCAGGAATGTTTCCTCGATCGGATATTTCTCGTCGACTCTTTCTGGCCCTCGGTGCTTCATCCTTCGTTGCAGCCTGCTCAAAAACAACGAGTGACGAGCAACCAACCACAAGTTCCGAAACATCGAGTCCCCTTCCAACATCGACTCAGTCAACAATGCCAAGTGAAGTTGAAATGCCGACAAGCACTTCAATTGCTCCGCCCATTCCGTACTCGCAGCCGGGTTGGTTAGCGATTGAAAACGCCCAGGCCGGCACCGACAGTTGGCGCATCGACGTAGACATCGAACCCACGAAGCGTCTGAATATGACGGGATTTATTGAAGGGTATGCTGACACCACCAGTGCTCAGTCGGGGCAGGTGGTCAACCTCTATGTCAATACTGGGTCACCTCAATGGCATCTTGAGGCATACCGCATGGGTTACTACGGTGGACTTAATGCGCGCTTGATATGGACCTCCGAAACTTTCGACCAACCGTGGCAGTTTGCTGAACCATCATTTGACCGTGAAACGCGAATGCATACTGCTCAGTGGTCACCATCAACCTCAATCACTATTGATGACAGCTGGCCGCCAGGCTCATATCTGCTGAAATTGAATTCTTCAGAGGGTGGGGCGCACTACATACCTTTGACAGTTCGCCGCGATGACTGTGCGGCAACACTCGTTGTCGTCTCGGCAGTCACCACTTGGCAGGCATATAACCCTTGGGGTGGTCGCAGCCTGTACGAAAACTTTGGACCAGGAAGCCGTTTTGATCGGTCGCTGGTGGTCTCATTTGATCGACCATACGCGTCGGCGTACAACTGGGGCTCAGCAGATTTCTTAACCCACGAATTGCCCCTCATCAGTTTGATTGAGGAGTTGGGTATTGACACTGCGTACGTCACTGATATCGATCTTCACACGAGTGCACTTGATGGCGATGGTTCGCTTAATCCCGTCTTACTCAATCGCACCGCACTCCTCACAACGGGTCACGATGAGTACTACTCAACTCCAATGCGAGCAACGCTTGAACGCGCTCGTGATGCCGGGATCAATCTTGCATTCTTTGGCGCTAACGCGGTGTATCGCCACATTCGCCTTGAACCAAACAGCGAAAGTGCGCCGTGTCGACAACTCGTGAACTACCGCACTGCCGATTCCGACCCGATGACGGCTGAGGACCCTCAACAGGCCACGGTGCAATGGCGAAATGCCCCACTCAATCAACCCGAATCAGCTCTCATCGGCGTTCAGTACTTTGCAGCCGGCATCACTGCATCAATGAAACTCGTCAATACTGACAACTGGGTTTTCAATGATGTTGACCTTTCCAGAGGTCGAACCATGAAAAAGCTTGTGGCGATTGAAGCCGACGGACTTGGCCCATCAAGCAGCGAGCCATCAAATCTTGAGGTGCTCGCCAGTTCTCCGGTGATATACAAAGGTTCGCGCTACAACCATGCGATGACGTATTACTCAGCCGACAGCGGCGCTGGTGTTTTTGCAACTGGCACTATCGGATGGATCAATGCTCTAGACATCGCTGAATGGGGCGACGAAAAAGTCTCAACATTTGTTCGTGGAGTAACCACGAATGTTTTACAAGCTTTTGCAGCAGGCCCCACCGGACTTGCACACCCAAGTGTTGGCAACGCCAAACGTTATCGGTCGTCGGTACAAGCAATCATCGACGATGATTGAGTAGTGGGCGCTGAGGGACTCGAACCCCCGACCTCCTCGGTGTAAGCGAGGAGCTCTAACCAACTGAGCTAAGCGCCCTTTCGGGACACTGCATTCTACCGTGACCAGACTGTTTCAGAACCGAGTTTGTGAGTATCCACGATGTGTGCGACTCGCGCTACTACGGTTTTTCTCGTGGCAACCCGCCCTGGTGACGCTGAAAGCGAACTTCTTCGACAATATCTAGATGACATCGGGACCTACCCGTTGCTCACCGCTGATGATGAACGTCGTCTCGCTGCGCTCATTTTGGCCTCACGTTTCGCCCAAGAACGCCTTGATTTTGATCCCGCACCTAAGGGACGCGAGCGCACTGAACTCATGCGCACGCTCCACGCCGGAGATGATGCCAGGGCCCAATTCATTCAATGCAATCTGCGTTTAGTCGTCAGCGTGGCTCGCCGCTATGAAGGTGCCGGACTCGGACTCTTGGACCTCATTCAAGAGGGCAACCTTGGCCTGATGCGCGCGGTCGAGGGTTTTGACCACGAAAAGGGTTTCAAGTTCTCGACCTATGCCACATGGTGGATTCGCCAGTCGATTGGTCGGGCCTTGGCCGATTCGTCGCGAACCATTCGTGTTCCGTCACATGTGCGCGAGGTCTATTCGCTCATTGATCAGAGCACTGAAAAGCTTGCTGCCGAACTTGATCGTCAACCAACAGTGGAAGAGATCGCCGAGTTGTCGGGCGTGAGCGCCGAGCGCGTTGCGCTTGTTCATCAGCACCGTCGCCCATTGGTCTCGTTGTCCACCCCCCTCGATAACGACGGCGATTCAGAACTTGGTGACCTCATTGCTGACGAAGGTGCAATCTCGCCATTTGAGTCCGCCGCCGCCGCTCTTGAAAAGCGGGCTTTGATTGAACAGCTTCGTCGCCTGGAAGAACGCGAAGAAGAAGTGTTGCGTGCTCGCTTTGGTATCGATGATCATCCGATGACGCTTTCAGAAATTGGCGAGAAGCTTGGCATCACTCGTGAACGAGTCCGTCAGATTGAAGCTCGGGCGCTCGGCAAGCTGCGTCATCCCAGCGTCTCGCGCGTCTGGCACGAAGGCCAACGCTCTGCCGACGCGGTCTGACCAGTCGCTACAACAGTTTTACAACGGCAAATTGAGTCGCGCCGAAAGTGCCCGATCGAAAATTCCAGTTGGTGCCGCGACCGGGGTTCGACGTGCCGCATGATCAAGAACAATCAATTCGCGGCCCTGCGCATCTTCGATACGCACGCCGATTTCTTGACAGATCAGATACGCAGCTGCGTAATCCCACACGCCATGTGCACTCGGGCTCATATCGATGAAAGCATCAACCGTTGAGTCAGCGACATAACAGATATCTATGGCTGCCGCGCCAAATGATCTGAACTGGGCCCAGCCCGCGTCAACGGGTGGACGACCCGACACCGCAACTAATGCCGATGACCACTCGGTCATTGGTTCACGGGTCATCGCTACGCCGTCTCTGAACGCTCCCAGACCGCGCAATGCCCACCATCGCGTGCCAACAGCCTGATCAACTACCAGAGCGACGAGTGGGCCAGCAGAGTCAACTGCACACAGCGACGTGGCGTAGTGCGGGACTCCACGACTCGCATTTGTTGAGCCGTCTAACGGATCGACAATCACGACCACATCGCGATCAAGATTCTCAACACCGCTCTCTTCTGACACAATGCCGACGCCCGCCTCACGCAAGAGGTCAAGCGCAATCTGGTCAACCACGAGGTCGGCGGCATATTGACCATCACGTCGACCCGAGGGGCCCCAATTGGTGATGTTTCGCAACTCGACAGCAATTGCATCGGCGACCTTATGCAATAACGCAAGCACCTGATTGGGGTCCATACCAACGAGGGTAGTGCGCCTCTCGCCCATTATCCTGAACTCAGTTTCAAAGGACGGGTTATGGCTTTCATTGATGTTGCTGGGTTTGTCTCCGACATGAAGAGTCATGCCATTGACCATGGTTTCCATGTTCACGATGAGCGGCACTTCGTCGAGACCTATTCGCTCCGCCAGTTATGGGAAGTTGACCTTCATCCCGAAGAAGCCTGCGATGGACCCATCGACTTGCATCTTTCACTCGAAGTTGACCCGCGGGCTCTCTTGGGCTTTGAAGATGAAATGAGCAAGCTCGAAGAACCCACCGACGAGCCGCCGCAGGGTTTTGAATTTCCCCTGTTGTTTACGTGGACCCTTCCCCCGCTCAGCGGTCGACCCGACCTCTTGGTTCTTGCAACTGATCTCGCGGGCGTTGGCGGAACCGAATTACCACTCGAGGTTTCTGCCATTGACTCCACTGCATCAGTCATTGACGCCCCCGAACATCGATTGTCGATCGTCGCGCGCTTAAGCGTCTCGCTCGCCGATGTCTACACCAACGATGATTCAGTATTTTGCGGCGTGCTGGAAAAGTGCAGCGAAGTTAGTTTGTTCTTGCTTGAGATCGCTCCGTCATGGATGTCTGATTCATGAAGTTTACGGCAATTGCCCGACTGCTTCAGTTGAGCGTGAAATACTGACACTATGAATGTTGCCGAACTCATCGACATCTTGCGAGATCTTGACCCCGAAACAATCGTAGAAATGGCGATCGTCGCACCGGTCACCGATCATTCAGAAGACATCACAGTTGATCAATATGAAGTCGAAGGCGTGTTGCCACGCGACCCCGCCGATCACGACGGCGAATCAGTGGTTTGGTTAATTGGCGGCGAGCCACATGATGTTGACGAATTCGTTGACGCCATCGAAGGTGCTGGCGACAATGTACAAACGGGCGAATACGCCGACGTGATTGATATCGAGCGTGGCACTGAGGCCCGCAAGGCCATCTTCGGAGTCTGAGATGGGTTTTTCGTACCGCAAGCGAATTCGCACCGGCAAGCGCTCGTGGCTCAATATTTCTAAGCGTGGTGTCAGCGGCAGTGGTCGATTGGGTCCATTCACCATCAACTCGCGGGGCCGTACTTCGATACGACTCGGCAAGGGATTGAGTTACCGCGGTGGTTGCGCATCAGTTTTAGTAGTGGCCGTCGGGGCATGCGCCACCGCACTCACATTGCTCACCAAAATCTGACCAATCCCACTGTGTTGCCACACCCGTGGGCGAGAATAAGACATGGCATTTGGTCAACCCGCTGGCCCCCCAGCATCACATTCGCAGATGAAGCATTTGCTTGAGCTTCTTAATGCGGCCGGGCACACCGATTTCCGTGATGCCCGCGGACCGATGCACTTCAACCAACGCCAAGCCGGCGGCAAATTTACTCGTCAAGAAGCCGAAGACTTCATTGCACAACTTGAGGCCGAAGCCGAGTTGACAATTGATGTTCCGCCCGAAGTCATTGTGGCTCGATCAATCAAACCTGCTCCACGTTTCACCAGTGCCGAGAAAACAGTTCGCGATCTACCCGATTCGGTTTTGGCTGCCGAGTTGCAACGACGCGGCTGGATCGTTGTCGAGCCGTAAACAAAACTTTTGTTCAGGCCAGTGAAGAACTAGTCAGCAAATAGCGGTGACAATGGTTCGCTGCCGCGAGCAGATTCCGTATCGCGCGCACCCGTCAGCGTTGCCATCTGGCGCCCTGAACGCAGCGTCGGATCGCTTTCGACACGACGGTTCTAGCGGACATCGACGTCGATGGCCTCGAGTTAGACGTAGACGACCTCCATACCGCCGTCAGTGACTTGTTGCATCACCTGTCATTCGACAGGTGAGAATCGATCAACCGCTAGGCGACGAGGCCGGGCGTAGCACCTTCGACTGGACTTCAGGAACCCGTTTTGCGACAAGCCTTCCCGACCAGCGCCGCAGGTAGGGTGCTACGCTGGTTATCTCGCTGGGGGCACAGCGCAAAGGGGGACATCCATGCCAGCACCACTGCCAGTAGTCGAGGAACACGCCGTGTTGAGCGGACCGTCATCTAGCCGCCGCCCTGACATCCAGGGTCTGCGGGCCGTTGTGGTCCTCATGGTTGTCGCCTTTCACGCCGGACTGCCAGTCCCCGGCGGATTCATCGGCGTCGACGTGTTCTTCGTGATCTCCGGCTTCGTCATCACCGCCATGCTCCACCGAGAATGGCACCAGACCGGCCGTATCCGCTTCGGGCGCTTCTACCTTCGCCGCTTCAAACGCCTCACCCCCGCAATGGCCCTCATGGTCGCCGTCACCATGCTCATTTCGGTCCTAGTGCTGTCACCCCTGGGCCCGCAGCAGACTGCAGCCAAGACCGCCGTCGGCGCGATACTGTTTTCCGCCAACTTTGTCATCGCCGGCACCACGGGCGGTTACTTCGACGCCCCAGCCGAGACCAATCCCCTGCTGAACGCCTGGTCCCTGTCCGTCGAGGAACAATTCTACCTCGTCTTCCCCGCCCTCATCGCCCTGGGCTGGATTCTCGCCCGCCGACGTGGCCTTCTGCGCTTCAGCCCCATCGTGATCGTGGCCGGCGTCGCCGCCGTATCCTTCGCCCTCACGCTGACTGGATCCGCGGGGCTTACGTTCAGCGGAGCCGACGCCGTCCTCGGCTTCTATAGCCCCTTCACCCGCGCCTGGGAGTTCGCCGTCGGAGCCCTCCTCGCACTGGCCCTCGCTAAATGGAAAATGCATGCCCCACGACTGCTTGCCGGCAGCGGCTTGGTCGGCGTAGCCATGCTCGCCTCGTCCCTATGGCTCATCACCGACACGACGCCTTTCCCCGGTCCATGGACACTCATCCCTGTCGTCGGCGCCCTGCTCCTCCTCCTCTCAGGTACCAGTCAGAAGGCTTTCACCACTAGGGCACTCTCGACCGCGCCGATGGTCAAGATCGGCGACTGGTCTTACTCCATCTACCTATGGCACTGGCCCTTCATCGTCTTCGCCGGACTTCTCTGGCCAGGCAGGCCACTGGTGTTGCTCGCTGCCGCTCTCGCATCCCTCCTACCCGCACTGGCCTCTTACCGTTGGCTTGAGCAGCCTATTCGGAACCTCGACGGCCTGACGCAGAGTCGTTGGACGCGGCTTATCATCGCCACTTTGCTGTTGCCGATCGGTCTAGCGACAGCACTGTGGTTCACCTCCGGTCAAGGCTGGTGGTCGTCCCAGGTGAGGCAACTTCAGTCGGCGACATTGCCCGGACACATCGGTGCATTGAACAATTGCAACACAAGGGAACCTCTTGGCGCTCAGCAATCTCTAGCCTGCGTCTGGAATCAAGATGCTAAAGGGCAGCCCATCTACGTCCTTGGTGACTCCAACGCGGACCACTTCAGTGAAGGCTTTATCGCCGCGGGGAAGGCTTTGGACCGCCCCGTCTTTAGTGCCAGCACGGATGCCTGTCCCTTTGTCGACATCGATTTCGTTGACCTCCGAGGGAAGTACAGCAACGAAGCGTGTCAGTCGTACGTAAAGCGCACCCTTGATTATCTCTCGAACGCAGCCCTAGGCCTCGTGGTGATCTCAAACGCTGACGTGTACTGGACATCACCCGACCATGCCGTCGCACCCACCGGCCAAGAAGCGAGCGCCGATCCCGCCACAAAGATTCGGGAGTTCAGAAGCGGACTGGAGCGAACAGTGGCCAGGCTCCAGCAAGCCGGGCACAAGGTTGTCATCGTGCAGACCATTCCGCGCTGGACTGCAGAGAACGGAATCACTCTGTGGGATCCGACTCGGTGCACGCTGAATGCAGCGCTAGGCAGTGGATGCACCGGCGAACGGACGCTCGATCAGGCACTCCAGGACGATCTGCAGGTCCGCGACGTGGTTGCCCAGGTTGCTGTCGATCAAGGCGCCACTGTCTGGGACCCGGCGCAGGAACTCTGTCCGGACGACCTATGCAGCACGCGTGGTCCCGGCTTCATCCGCTACCGGGACAGTAGCCACATCAGCGTCCATCAAGCCGAAGCGCTAGCACCGGCGATCCAGCAACTCATCGAAGGCATCCGTTAGGAGCGATGCGCCCATCGGTCGTTGCCCGACCACCCGAACGCCGTTACCTGTGCCCGCGTCGCGGCCATGTGGGACCCATCATCTGACTTTTCCGCATGCCCCCCATAGCAGGTCAAGTGTGTACGAATGTCCGCACAATCAATACCTGCAACGATCGCGGAGTTGCGATCTGTGGCCCTTACGTCGGCAGAGGGACCGCATCGGATGCATCTGGTAAGTCCACCAATTCCGGTGATAGGTAGGTCGCTGGTGAGAGCATCTACTGCGGTGGCGAGCGTCTGAACAACAACGTGAGTACCGGCCCGCGCTGGGTACGTGTTCGCGTTGACGGGGTGGAATAGAAGCACCTGTTACCGCCGCGCCGACGCCGGATCGGGATAGAACACAGCATCGTTCACGGGATTTCGTTCCATTGCGGTTGCACCTAACACAACCTCGTGGGTGTGTCGCAATCCAAAATCCGTAAACTCCCCGAGCGGGGGTTAGCTAACCCTTCAAAAAAGTGATCACGCGCGCGTTTTGTCGTATTTGTGCACTTCAAAAACCCGATCTGTGTTACTCGCGATTCAAGGCTGAAACCTAAGCCCCAACAGGGTTTCCGAGGGTCGCGCCTAGGATGTCCCGACTTATGTGGAGGGACGGTGCTTGAAGCACCTCACACGGCGCCCTCGGCCAGACCCGTTAACCATGGGTGGCGAGGCTTCTCACCGCGGCTATGAGGGGCGCACAGGGTCAGCGTTATAGCCCACATGGCGAGCCATGGTGCTCGGCGCGGCTCGATCGTTGTCGAGCCGTATACAAAACTTTTGTTCAGGCCAGTGAAGAACTAGTCAGCAAATAGCGGCGACAACATTAGACAGTCGGCGGTTGACAAATTGCTGGCCGTCGGAATGTCGTATACGACAGCGATGCGCAGTAACGCCCGAACATCTGGATCATGTGGCTGGGGCTCAAGCGGATCCCAAAAGAAAATCAGCATGTCAATTTGTTGTTCGCAGATCATCGCCCCAAGTTGCTGATCGCCACCGAGTGGACCGCTCTTCAAGCACCGCACATCAAGTCCAACCATTTCGATCAACATGCGTCCGGTCGTCCCAGTCGCGACAAGCGAGTGCTGACTCAGACGTTCTTTGTTGTTCTTGGCCCACTCAATGAGTAGGTCTTTCTTGTGGTCGTGGGCAACGAGCGCAATGGTGTGCGTGGTCATGCCCCACTCTCGCACATAACAAGCCCTGGTAGAACGACAAATTGGGCTGACAGAGATTGAAATTAATTACCCATTGACTTAGGTCATGAATGAACTTAAGTTGAGGACTTCATAAGGATAAATGACCAATGGGGGAAAATATGTATCAGGTACAAAGGACAGGTCGCTTTAAGGGAAGTATGACCTCAAACATTGCTTTGGCCGTTGAAGCCAGCAAGTTATACGAAGAAATCACCGGAGCGCCGCTCGCTGCCTGGATCGCCAGTGCCGGAATGCCGACGGGAACACTCGGTTGGTCATCCTTGTTTGAAACTGTCGATGAATTAGCGACACGTAATGGACAAATACTTGCCAGTGCAAAGTGGGGCAAGCTCGAAGACAAGGGTGCAATCAATGCGACCGACTGGGGCGTTGATCAAATCGCTCAAGTAATCGTTTGGCCAGAGACAACTGGCCCTACGGCACCAGTTGGTTCGCAAGTTCTGCAATCGTTAGTGCGAGCCAATCAAGGCGCTGACCCGATGGAGATGTTGCAGTGGGCAACCAGGATGGCCGAAGTAGCAGGTCGGGTTTCGGGCGCTTCATCAGGACTGTCGCAGTTTGGATTCGGTCCCGACTGGGGCGCATACTCCTTCACGTCGCTCTTCACAGATTCAGCAGCATTGGACGCCGGCATGGCCAAGAACATGGCAAGCGCCGAATACCTCGGTGTCTTCATGGAGGGCCGCAAGTACGTTGATATGTCATCAATGCGACGAGTCATGTTTGCCAAACTCGCCTAACAGCGAACGATCACGTCGGCTTCGCCGATTCAACAGGTCAAGTGGCCCCGATTGTTCAACAGAACACTCGGGGCCACTTCATGTCACGAGCATGATTTAGGGAGGCAACGAGACGGCGAATGCAACAAGGTTTGCGTTCATGTTTTCATCTTGGAAAGTTCACCTATTCCACCATTGACTCAGACCATGAAGTTAGGTTGAGGACTTCATAAGGATAAATGACCAATGGGGGAAAATATGTATCGGGTACAAAAGTCTGGCCGCTTCAAGGGAAGTACGGCCTCAAACATTGCCTTGGCTATAGAAGCCAGCAAATTACATGAAGTAATCACTGGCGCTCCGCTTGCGGCATGGATGACCGCGGCAGGATCGCCAGCAGGAACCTTCGGTTGGACATCCTGGGTTGAAACCCTCGACCAATTGGCGACCCGTAATGATCAATTGATTGCCAGTGCTATATGGGGCAAGCTTGAAGACAAGGCAGCGAACGTTGCAACCGACTGGAGCGTTGATCAAATCACACAAGTCATCGTTGTGCCCGGTGTTCTTGGCAAAGCAGCACAGCCCGGCTCACGCGTTCTGCAATCGATGGTTCGAGCGAATCAGACAGCCGACCCCATGGAAATGTTGCAGTGGGCGACCAAGATGGCCGAAGTGACAGATCGAGTTTCAGGCGGATCAGCAGGATTATCACAATGTGGATTCGGTCCCGACTGGGGCACATACATCTTCAGCCAGTTGTATCCAAATGCGAAAGCCTTAGATGCAGGTGTTGCGAGAAGCATGGCAAATGCGGAATACCTCAGTGTCTTCATGGAGGGCCGCAAGTATGTTGATATGTCATCAATGCGACGAGCCCTGATGGTCAAGATCGCCTAACAGCGTACGATCACGTCGGTTCAGCCGATTCGAAAAGTCAAATGGCCCCGATTGTTCGACAGAACACTCGGGGCCACTTCGATTCACACCACAATGAGTGGCTCACATGCGTGGGGCGGGCAGGACTTGAACCCGCGACCAAGGGATTATGAGTCCCCTGCTCTAACCAACTGAGCTACCGCCCCAAAAGGCGCAGGGCCCGCCGATGGCGGACCCTGCGTTATGTGCTCCGAGAGCAGGGCTCGAACCTGCGACCCGCTGATTAACAGTCAGCTGCTCTGCCAGCTGAGCTATCTCGGAAGGCGATTCCGAGGTTATCAGCCACGAGGTCAATGCCCAATGGTCAGCCCTCGATCAAGCCTGGCTCAGTCGAGATTGATCGGCTCTTCATCTGCTGCGGTGAACTCAACTTCTGGTGCATCGCCCAGACCGGCAGCGATACGCACCTTTTCGGCGACCTCGACCATGATCTCGGTGTTCTCCATGAGGAAGTTCTTGGCGTTCTCGCGACCCTGACCCATTTGCTCACCGTCATAGGTGAACCAAGCACCGGACTTCTTGATGATGTTGAGGTCGACGGCCATGTCGAGTACTGAACCTTCGCGGCTAATGCCCTTGCCGTACATGATGTCAAATTCGGCCTGACGGAATGGCGGCGACACTTTGTTCTTGACCACTTTGACGCGGGTGCGGTTACCGACAACTTCGGCGCCGTCTTTGATCGACTCAATACGACGAATGTCGAGACGAACTGATGAGTAGAACTTGAGTGCTCGACCACCAGGGGTGGTTTCGGGTGAACCGAACATCACACCAATCTTTTCGCGCAACTGGTTAATGAAGATGGCGATGGTGTTGGACTTGTTGAGGTTGGCGGTCAACTTACGCAACGCCTGGCTCATCAAACGGGCCTGCAGTCCCATATGGCTGTCGCCCATATCGCCTTCGATTTCGGCCTTTGGCGTCAATGCGGCAACGGAGTCAATGACGACCACGTCAAGTGCTCCCGAACGAATCAGCATGTCGGCGATTTCGAGAGCCTGTTCACCAGTGTCGGGCTGCGAGATCAACAACTGATCGATGTCGACACCGATGGCTCGTGCGTACACCGGGTCCATCGCGTGTTCGGCGTCGATGTAGGCGCAGATTCCGCCGTTGCGCTGAGCCTCAGCCACAACATGCATAGCGAGGGTTGACTTACCCGATGATTCGGGACCGTAGATCTCGACCACGCGACCACGGGGCAATCCGCCAATTCCGAGTGCGACGTCGAGTGCCAAAGCACCAGTCGGGATGGCTTCGATAGCCATGTCGGTCTTGTCACCCATCCGCATGATGGAGCCTTTGCCATACTGCTTGTCGATTTGGGCTAGAGCCATTTCAAGGGCTTTTTCACGATCGTTGCTCATTGCATTGCCTTTCGCTGTTGAGTTGTTGGTTGCTGTGGGTGTTGGTTTGTTTGCCATAACTTGGACCGTACGAAATGGGTGTTGCACAGTAGTTGTGCGGGCACCCGTGTGCGGCGAATGACAAGAGCGTAACTACGAACGAGTGTTCGGTCAAGCATTGTCGATACGAACAGGTGTTTGACCTGCTCAGAGGGGGTGCCCGAACCCCAAGAAAGTTCGATTACGACTGGTTTTCGAGCCAGGTTTGAGCGTCGGCGGCTTCGTGAGGACTCATCGGGCGCACGATCAGGTCAATGGCCATCCACAAAGTGTGGGTCATTGGCCATGTCAATATCGGAAAAATGAGTGCCGCCGAAGCCAGCACGATGTACAGGGTGAGCACGGGCACATCTGGTGCGGTGAGAGCAATCGCAACGCCCATTGCAATCACAATGAGAGTGATGTTCACGACTGAGGCAATCGTCATTGACCCAAGCTCATGCCCATCGGTGTCGCGCGTCCGCTTGATTCCGCAACCGATGCAGTGATCACTTTGTTTAAACCAGTTCGTAAACCATGCGCGATGGTTTCCACAACGTGGGCAATGACGCAACAACGAACGGCGAATCATTTTGCCCTTAGATGGCAAAGGCTGAACAGGAAAACTCATTGAGTTAGTTCAGCAACAAAATCACCGAAAACATTGGCGTATCGCAATGCTTCCTCATCGGTGTGCATGATTGAGATCAACCACTGTTCATCAAGACCCGGTGGCAACAAGATGCCGCGATTGATCCCATGAATCCATTGAGCAAATGCAATATCAAGATCGGTCTTCTTGTAATCGCGATAGTTGCGAATCGGCTCGGGTGTCCAAGTGACGCAACCTTTCGCACCAAACTGCACCGTGTGCGCTGGCAATCCGGCGTCTTCAATGATGTCGGTACAGGCATCAACCAACATCTTGTTTCGACCAATAGCTGCAGTTGTTGCTTGCGGAGTACAGACCTCTGACAACACTGCTTTTGCTGCGGCCATACATAACGGGTTGCCGTTGTATGTACCAAGGTGAACCACGCGACCCATGGTGATTTGATCCATGTATTCGCGCTTGCCACCGAAGGCGCCAAGTGGCAAGCCACCACCGATCGATTTAGCGAGAGCAACCAAGTCTGGCATGACGCCAAGCGCACCTGTCGCCCCGCCCCAACCGGCAGTAATTCCGGTCTTCACTTCATCAAAAATCAACAACGTTCCGTAGCGAGAAGTGATTTCGCGAACTGCTTGCAGATAACCGTCATCGGGCAAACAAATACCGATGTTCTCCATCACGGGTTCAACGATGAAACAGGCAACATCTTCGTTGCGCAAGACTCGCTCAAGCGCTTCGGCATCGTTATACGGAATCACGATGGTGTCACCAAGAACTGCACGCGTCACGCCAGCAGTTGCCGGCACTGAGTTCGGTCGATCGGCCGGACCAGCCACATCGAGTGACGGCTTCATCGAGATCATCACTTCATCGTGGTGACCGTGATAGCCACCTTCAACCTTGACAATCTTTTCGCGACCCGTTGCACCACGGGCGACACGAATGGCGTCCATCGTTGCTTCGGTTCCCGAGTTGGTGAAGCGCCACATTGGCAACCCATAACGTTCGCCCAACAGTTCGGCGACGTCGGCATTGAGTTCACATGGCGTCACGAACAATGTGCCGTTGTCGAGCTGCTCGTCAACGGCGCGTCGTACAACTGGGTTGATGTGGCCGCTAAAGAGCGCACCAAAGCCCATGTCGTAATCGACGTATTCGTTGTCGTCAACATCCCACATCGAGGCACCACGTGCGGCCTTGACGACTATCGGATGCGGATCGTAGGCCTGAAAACTTGATGGCACTCCGAGTGGCATGACAAGTCGGGCTCGCTCAGTTGCTTTTTGCGAGCCTTGAGTTCGCTGTGCGTACAGCGCGATCTCACGTCGAGTGATTTCCTTCGCTCTCCAGCTAAGACTGTGAGCATTGGTGACTGCAGATTCCGTGGAGGACACGGTTAAACACCCCTTTTACGGTTGAGAACACCTTAACACCAAAAATGGACAGGGCGTAACAAGAGAGTTTCGGGCGAATGAACGGTGCGATTCCGTGTTCGATATGGCAGAATAGACGGGTCACATGGTGGGCGTAGCTCAGTTGGTTAGAGCGTCAGTTTGTGGTACTGAAGGCCGGGGGTTCGAGACCCCTCGTTCACCCAAAACATACGAAGTCGCTGGTTAGCCAGTCCAAAGACCGGTCAGATACCCCGACCGCTGTGTTGGCTGATCTACACTGCTTCTTCGCGTTGCGCACCTCTAGCTCAATGGCAGAGCAGTGGACTCTTAATCCATTGGTTCTGGGTTCGAATCCCAGGGGGTGCACCACTGTTTGCTCATTTCAGGGATTCACCCCCTACTCCTGGGAGGACAAGCCATGAAGGTTCTCGTTGTCCTCGCCCAACCCAACCCCGACTCTTTCAGTCATGCCATCGTTGATCGGTTGGCCTCCACTCTCGCCAACCGAGACCATGCTGTGTCAGTGATCGACCTCTACGGCCTCGACTATTCCCCCGCTCTGACTCGGACCGAATTAGCGGCCTACCCGACTTCAGAGCCAGCGATTGACCCCATGGTGATTGAACACACTCGCCTCATTCAAGAATGTTCAACGATTGTCTTCGTGTACCCGACGTGGTGGAGTTCGATGCCGGCGATATTGAAAGGTTGGATTGACCGAACCATGTTGCCGGGAATTGCGTTTTCAGTTGACCCGCAAACACTGAAGTTGCAGCCCGGACTCACCAACGTGCGACGGCTGATAGGGATCACAACATTCGGTGGACCACGTTTGGCTTCACTCGTTGTTCGAGACAACGGAAGCAAGATCGTGACGCGTTCGTTGCGCGCTATTTGTCATCGACGTTGTCAAACAACGTGGCTTCGATTGTTCAACATTGATTCGTCAACAATCGCAAAACGCGACAAGTTCCTGCAACGCGTTGAACGAACTATGCGAAAGATCTAACTCGCAACTATTTTTCGGCAATGGCGACGGCGACTTCGGCCGCAACTCGTGCGTTGTTTTCTGCCAACGCCAGATTTGCCGGAACACTTCGTCCTTGCGTGGCTTGTCCAATTCGACCAAGCACAAATGGCGTCACTGCCGCTCCACGAATTCCGGCAGCCTCGCAATCAATTAACGCTTGTACCAACACCGAATCAAGTTGTGTTGCATCAAGTTCGGCTTCAACCGGAATCGGAACTGTCAATAAAACTCCTGTGTTTGCTCGCGAACGATGCAACAAAATGTCGGCAACTTCAGAAGCCGATTGCACTTGGTGTGGAACTTTTAAGCCCGACGAACGCGTGTAGAACGCTGGAAACCATTCATGTTTCCAACCGATGACCGGCACACCGATGGTTTCGAAATACTCAAGCGTTCGAGGCAAATCGAGAAATGCTTTCGCTCCCGCCGAGACGGTCACGACGGGATAGGACGCAATCGCATCAAGATCGGCCGAGATATCGCCAGTGAGTTCGGCACCGCGATGCACACCACCAATGCCACCAGTTGCAAAAACACTGACTCCCCCGGCTGCAGCGATTGACACTGCCGCCGAAACAGTTGTTGCACCGAAATCCCATTTCTGAGCAACTGCTACCGCGATATCGCGTTCTGCAACTTTGCGAGCGGGACCAAGAATGCGTTCGTGTTCGGCTTCAGAGAGACCAAGTCGCACGACGCCATCAAGAATTGCCGTGACCGCAGGAACGCAACCTCCGCTGCGAATGGCTGCGCTACAACGATCAAGAGCTTCGCGGTTTGCCGGCGATGGCAAACCAAGGTGCGAATAGATCGTAGATTCCATCGCAACGATTGGACGACCATCAGCTATTGCTGCAGCGACTTCGGCAGATAACACGGGCTTCATAGAGGTTCCATACTTTCATCTCGAACAAATCGACTCACAACTTCAACATGGTGCGTGTGCGGAAAGAGATCAAGAACCTCGCTGTATTCCAAGCGATAATGCTGGTCATTGAGCAATCGCGCGTCTCGACCAAGCGACGCGGGATCACACGATATAAGAACAATCACCGACGCTTTGGTTGCGGTGAGTACTTGCACTCCACCAGCCCGCAGGCCATCTCGAGCTGGGTCTGCTACGACAACAGCGGCTTCGACTGACTGCCATTCTTCGACTGGCGCCTGCACAATTTCGATATCACGACCCGCAACGTTCACTCGCGCATCTGCGCACGCCGACGGATTGGATTCGATCGCAATCACGTGCCGATCTGCAGGGAAAACTGTGGTCGCGAAGAGGCCGACTCCGCAATACGCATCAACCAGTGGGCCGTCTCCCCATGAATTGACATCACCCAGCGCACGTCGAGTTGCTTCAACCAAAGCCGATGCTGCTTGCGGAGACGATTGAAAAAATGACGACGCCGAAATCTGAAACGTTTGGCCCGAAATTGATTCATGCACCAACGCATCAGAATTAAGACCAACATTGACTGGCAGTCCACTCACCGAATCAGCCGGTTCAGCCCAGGCCATTCGTTCACCGCTCGCGACACCAACCCGCACGACACACTCTTCAGCTCCGTCAAGGCGCATCGTTGGCAACAATTCATTCAACGATGGATGCGCAACGAGACAACGCTCGATGGGTACGACATCGTGACTGCGGCGCTGACGGAACCCGACTCCTTGAGAAGCACTGGCCACGCGCAACGTGGTGCGGGCCGCGACCACTGGCAACTCTGCAGATTCATAGAGCCGAACGTCGGGATCAACAATTTTGCCAAGCCGGACAAGTGACTCGTGCACGATGTCAAACTTGATCTGTCGTTGCAGGGCCACTGATGCATGTTGCAAATCGCAGCCACCACAACCTTGCGCCACATATTCACATGGCGGCCCAACGCGTTGTTCACTCGCCTCAAGTACCTCGGTCACGACGCCGCGGGCGTAATCCTTTGATTGCTTCAACACTTTGGCAACTACGAGTTCGCCCGGCAAACCGCCTTCAACAAAGATGACTCGCCCGTCCTGCAGATGACCGAAGCCATCACCCTCAGCGACCACCTTTTCGATACGCACTTGAACTTCGAAATTGGGTAACGGCCGCGAGCCAGATTTACGGATCGGTCGCTTCGTCATACCCCTCGCAGGCTAGAGCCGACTAGCGTGTGGACGTGTCCTTACCGATCATGATCTCCCCCTCAGTCTTGCCCTGCGACTTCTCAAAGCTTGGCGCCGAAGTTGAGGCACTTGATGCCGCGGGCGTTGACCTCTTCCAGTGGGACGTCATGGACGGTCAGTTCGTCCCCAACCTCACCTTTGGACCCGACGTCATTGCGTCAGCCCGCCAATACACCAAGAAGCCTTTTGAAGCGCACCTCATGGTCCTCACACCAGACGTTTTGGCTCAGCGCTATGTCGACGCGGGTTGCAGTCGTCTCATCGTTCACGCTGAGGCCTGCCCGCATTTACATCGCACGTTAGGCAATATCAATTCAATGGGCGCCAACGCCGCAGTGGCGCTAAACCCGCACACGCCCATAAGCGAAATTGAACATGTACTTGACCTCGTGGACATGGTGTTGGTGATGACAGTGAATCCTGGTTTTGGTGGTCAGTCGTACATTGCATCAATGGAACCCAAGATTCGGGAACTCAAAGCACTGATCGAACGTCGCGGACTGTCTGATCAAGTCAACATTGAAGTTGATGGTGGTATTGGTCCGTCAACAATTGAAGGCGCTGCCGCAGCCGGCGCCAACGTGTTGATTGCTGGAACCGCTTTGTTCCGTTACACCGAAGGTCTTGAATTCGCAGTCAAAGACTTGCGTGCGAAAGCTACTGCTGCTCGCGCCGCACAGTAACTACTGACCACCCTGAATCACTGACCACTCGATATCACTGACCACTCGATATCACTGACCACTCCAGGCCCGCTGGCCAGTGCGGTAGACCATCACGATGAACGCACGGATGGTTGCCAGACCAAATAGGCCACCAAACACCCACAAAAACGGCAAAAGAATTGCCTGAGCAAGTTTGCCTTTAGCAGTTTTCAGTGGCGCCAATACTCCGCTTTCAACTGAACGTGCGTCCATCGTCAACGTGCGTACCGCATCTTCGACCTCAGGACACTTCACTCCCGAATTCAATCCGACCACTTGGCTTCCGCCGTACAACGGTTCGGGATCACGGATTTTTGAATACAACACACCCGAGGTTTGATCAATACCAACGGCGACGATGTAACTCTGGTCAAGGTTGAGGAAACGCACATCTTCGTCATATTGCACGTCAACCAAACTGGCGACCGCGTATCCCTCAAGTGAACCGCCGCGCATTTGCACGACATCAAAACGCGCGGTGCGACGATCAGAAGCCGATAAGCGACCGACAAAGGTTGCTTGAACTGGTGTCGGAATGAAGCAACTTGCCGGCACGGTATTCGTCGGCACAGGAACAGTCGTTGATTGATCGGTCGGGACTTCGACACCTCCCCCACCTTCAACTGGTTCATCAACTGGAATCGTGGTCGGCGGAACCGACGCATGAGCAGTCGAGAAACCAGCGCCACCAAACAACAGACCCACGATGAAAACGGCGAGCGATGCGCGCAATGCCCATCGGCCTACCAAGTGTTGCGCTGTTTGCTGAGTCACCGATTACAAACTAGTGAATCGGCAAGCAGTAAATGAGTCAGCGACCTTTGAAGACCGGGTTGCGCTTTTCCATCCAAGCAGCAATGGCTTCGGGAGTGTCTTTGGTTCCGAAGTTGACTGTTTGCGCAACGCCTTCGTCATCAAGGGCTTCTTCAAGAGTGACGTTCATTGAGTTGTTCAGCATGCGCTTCGATTGAGCCAACGCAATCGGCGGCAACGCAATCAAGCGATCGGTCCATTCGGCAACGAAAGCATCTAATTGAGCATCGGGCACAACACGATTTACGAGTCCAATTCGGTCGGCTTCAGCGGCATCAATGATGTCGGCGAAAAAGGCCATTTCTTTAGCTCGATGCAAACCGACTCGGCGGGGCAACAACCAGGAGCCACCACCGTCAAGCGACATACCGCGCTTTGAAAAGATCTGCGAAAAACGTGCGGTTTCTGAAGCGACAACTAAGTCACAACCAAGGGCCATGTTGCAACCAACACCTACTGCAACTCCACGCACTTTGGCAATCGTGGGTTGCGGCAAACGTGACAGAGCCATGATGACACCCGTGACTTCGCGCATTGAGTAGTACGAGTGGCTGTGGGCTCGGCCACTGCCGTCACCCATCGCAACTAAGTCTGCACCGCTACAGAACTCATCATTTGCTCCCGTGAGAACGACCACCCGATCAGATGATGTGTGCTGAATCTCGGTCAGCAGTTCAAGTAGCTCAATCCACATCACGCCATTGACGGCATTCTTACGCTTAGGGCGATTGAACGTAATGGTGACAACTCCACCGTTGCGCTCAACTAAGAGAGTTTCATAGTTCTTGTTCTGTGTATCCGAGGTTGTGCTCACATCTTGAACGATAATGAGTGACATGGGATTCAACCCTTATCGGAAATTTCGGGCTCGTCGCGCTGACTATGTCTTTGTCGTCGCCGCAGCTATCGCAGTGGTTGCTTTGGTGGCCTGGGCCTTCACCGGCTGACGGACCGACCAACCCATGGCTACCAGTAAAAAACCAGCCAAGAAGCCGAGCCCCAAAACGGGCAAGAAACCACCCGGCATCTGGTCAGGTTTGTACGGAGCGGTCGAAGTACGCCGTATTCAGCCCTATCAGGCCCTCAAAACCTATATTTGCCCAGGATGTCATCAAGAGATTCCTGCGGGCATGGGGCACAACGTCGCAGTGCCTCACGACGCTCCCGATCTACGTCGACACTGGCATTACGCATGCTGGGACCGTGAAGTAAAGACTCATAGTTAAAAGGCGGCCTCGATGACCTCGAGCAACACAGTTTCTTTGGGTCCGATTACCGCAGCCACATCAAAACGAATATTTGCCCGGGGCAGCGGATTTTCGCTGAGCCAGTGAGCGGCCAACCGCCGCAACCGTTGTTGCTTATTCACGTCAACCGCTAGAGCCGGCGACCCAAAATCGGCATTCGCTCGCGTCTTCACTTCGCAAATCACTAAAGCCGATTCGCGACTGGCAATGATGTCAATTTCACCTTGCCGACAACGCCAGTTTCGCGCGACGATCTGGTAGCCATGATCGCGATACCACTCGGCAACGAGTTCTTCTCCCCACGCACCAAAACTTTGGTTGTGAGTTGATTGAGTTGGCGCAACTAGGCCTTGTCGAGATCGGTCAAGTCTTCTTGCGGGAGTTCCTCGACGTTCACGTCTTTGAAACTGAAAATTCGAACCTTCGGAACGAATCGGCTCTTGCGGTACATGTCCCATACCCATGCGTCAGTTAATTCCACTTCGATCAGTGGCCGCGTGCTGTCACCTTTGACATTGACATCAACTTTGTTGGCCAAGTAAAACCGGCGCTCGGTTTCAATGGCGTAACGGAACATGCCCGCAACGTCTTGATATTCCTGCGCGAGGTGGAGTTCGCGATCAGCCTCGAAGTCTTCGAGATCGTCGGTACTCAATGGTCAACACTCGTGTCGTGAAGTAAGCAACAACCGAGATGGTGATAACGGGAAAGGTTTCCCAATGAAATCAGAAATCGCGCTTTTCGCGAACCTTGGCAGCCTTACCGGTGCGGTCACGCAAGTAGTACAACTTGGCACGGCGAACATCGCCACGCTTCATGACTTCGATCTTGGCAACTGTTGGGGTGTGCACGGGGAACGTGCGCTCAACACCAACGCCGTAGCTGATTTTGCGAACGGTGTAGGTCTCTTGAATTCCCGAGCCATGACGTCCGATGACGTTGCCCTGGAAAATCTGAATACGCTCTTTGCCACTTTCAACAACGCGCACATGAACCTTCAGTTCATCTCCGGGACCGAATACAGGAATGTCGGAGCGGATGTGTTGTAGGTCAACGATGTCGGTGGTCTTCATGACGGGTTTCCTTAAAACTTTTCAGGGACATACAACCTGGGTAGATCGCAGTCACGGCTTGTCAAGGATACGGGATAGCAGGGAACTTCTCCAACAAGGCGAGCTCATCATTTGAAAGTCCTCCCCGGGCCTCGATGAGGTCGGGTCGCTGGCTGATGGTGCGATGTAAGGCCTGAGCCAATCGCCAACTTTCGACCTGGGCATGGTTGCCGCCCCTTAAAACATCGGGAACCTCCCAGCCCCGGAACTCGGCTGGACGGGTGAAATGGGGCTCCTCAAGCAGATTGGACGCTCCAAAACTTTCGGTGATTGGACTCTGAGCATTACCCATCGCCCCAGGTAACAGGCGGGTCACGGCCTCGATGATGAGGCAAGCGGCTACTTCGCCACCCGACAAGACCACATCGCCGATACTGATTTCACCATCTACAAGGTGTTCTCGAACCCGATGGTCAATCCCTTCGTAGCGACCGCACAGCAAGCTGAATCCACCGGAGGGACCCTCATGGGTGGCAGCCAGTTCGTGGGCGAAGGCTTGATCAAAGCGACGACCCCCCGGGCTCATCAAATACAGCGGTCGTGGCGGGGTCGCTGCCTCAACTGAGGCGAAGATCGGTTCGGCCCGCATCACCATGCCGGCGCCTCCGCCAAAGGGGGCGTCATCAACCGTGCGATGGACATCGCTGGTGTGCTCGCGTAGGTCGTGACTTCGCAGATCAAGCAGACCTGACTCGCGGCACTTTCCCAACAAACTTTCGGAACAAAAGTTGTTCACGATGCTCGGGAAGATGGTGAAAACATCGACGCGCATGTGAACTACTTCGTGTCTTCGAAAACTTCAAACAGTCCGTCGGGCGGGTCGATGGTGACAACAAATCCACCGATGTCGTCAGGAACGACTGATTCAACGAACAGCACCGGGACAAGTGCACCTGATTCAAGTTCAAGTAAATCGTTCGCAGGATTCTTCAGAACAGCGATACACACACCGCGATCGATGCCGTCGGTATCCAAAACCTTTGCGCCGATCACTTGATGCACCCAAACGGCACCTGGATCATCAATCGGCTCGGCCCAGACGACTTTGTTGACAAGTCGTTCGACATCATTGCGATCATCAATACCGACGATGCCAACGACCCAACGATCGGCACCAGTATTTGCCATTGAAGTTCGTGCCGACACTTCAAACCACTCGCCCGCCCACAGGCGTGCACCAATTTGGACGCGCTCAGAACGATCGGTTGACAACTTGATGTAGATCTGCCCCTTCACACCGTGGGGGCGACCAAAACGGCCTACTTCTAAAAGGCCTTCGGGAGTTTTTTCAGCAGTCACGGAAACTCCGTGAACCACAATCAGTCAACGAAGTCGACGTCGACTTCGCGACCATCTTTAGCGGCAGCAGCACGCACAAGTGTGCGAATGCTTTGAGCAGTACGACCACGACGACCGATCACACGACCGAGGTCTCCGGGACCAACCTTCACTTCAAGACGCAAACGATTGCGACCTTCGGTTTCGGCAACATTGACCGCATCAGGATCGTCAACAATTGAACGAACAACGTGAGTCAAAACAGCAACTGCTGTTGGCGAAGAAATTTCGTTGGGATCAGTCATGACAACTGAATCACTTAGCGCGAGCAGCAGTGAACTGTGCCCATGCGCCCGAGATTTCAAGAATCTTCTTGACGCGCTCGGTGGGCTGTGCGCCCTTCATCAACCAGGCAACAGCCTTGTCGTTGTCGAGATTGATGACCGAAGGCTCGGTGCGTGGGTTGTACTGACCCAAGATTTCGAGGAATGAACCATCACGGGCGGCGCGGCTGTCGCTCGCGATCACGCGGTAATGAGGCTGCTTGGTCTTTCCGACACGTGTAAGGCGTAACTTGACTGACATTCGGCGATAACTCCTGATTCAAGCGCCTAGAACCAGTCCAGGCAGACACCGAAGGCTAACCCGAAAGCATCCCTTCCCCAACGCCACCAGGCAAGTCTTGGCTGGTCGCACTTAGCGTGATGGGGGGAAACCGGGGAATCCGCCACCAGGAGCTCCGCCCCCAAGGCCCTCGCTAAAGCCGCCACCTTGACCAGGCAAGCCAGCTGCCCCAAGGCCACCGAGGCCCGCCATCGATGACATCTTGCGCTTACCCTTTTTGCCAGTGGTCATTCCACCCATGCGCTTCATCATCTTTTGCATCTCGCCAAACTGCTTAACCAGCCGGTTCACCTCGGCGATTGAGCGGCCACTGCCAGTCGCGATGCGTTGGCGGCGACTGCCGTTGATGATCTCGGGCTTGCGACGCTCCTCTTTGGTCATCGAGCGAATAATCGCCTCGACTGGCTTCAGTTCATCGTCGCCGATCTTGGCATTCTTCAACTCTTTGGGCATGCCGGGCATCATGCCCATCAACCCGCCAAGCGGTCCCATCTTCTTGAGCGACTGCATTTGTTCTAAGAAGTCGTCGAGCGTGAATTCGCCATCGAGCAACTTGGTCGCTGCTTCCTCGGCTGCGTCTTTTTCGAAAGCTTGTTCGGCCTGTTCGATCAGGGTGAGCATGTCGCCCATTCCCAAAATTCGTCCGGCCATACGATCGGGATGGAACTGTTCGAACGCGTCGAGTTTTTCGCCAGTACTTGCGAAGGCAATGGGGCGACCAATGACTTCCTTAACCGACAGCGCCGCACCACCGCGCGCATCACCATCGAGCTTTGACAAGATGACGCCGTCGATTTGCAAGGTGTTATGAAATGCTTCAGCGACATTGACGGCATCTTGACCAGTCATCGCATCAATCACTAAGAACGTGTAGTTCGGCGTGATCTGATCAGAGATCTGGCGAATCTGCGCCATCATTTCGTCGTCGATTGACAAACGACCGGCAGTGTCAACAATCAAAACATCTTTGCCCAGTCGTCGCGCTTCGGCGAGTCCGCGAACTGCGGTGGTGACCGGATCACTTGGATCGCTGAACACCGGAACATCAATTTGTCGACCGAGTGTGCGCAACTGTTCAACAGCAGCAGGACGTTGCAAGTCGGCACCGACAAGAAGTGGATGACGACCTTGCGACTTGAACCACTTCGCCAACTTGGCCGAGTTGGTGGTTTTTCCTGAACCCTGCAAACCAGCCATCAACACCACGGTGGGCGGACGACTGGCGTAGGTGATCTTGAGGGTTTCGCCACCAAGAATGTTGGTGAGTTCTTGGTTAACCAGTTTGATGACTTGCTGACTCGGATCAAGCGCCTTCGACGACTCAATGCCGATGGCACCTTCACGAATTCGTGCAACGACGTTACGAACCACGCTGACGTTGACGTCAGCTTCTAAAAGTGCGGTGCGAATTTCTTTGAGAACTTCATCGACATCGGCTTCGGTCAGACGACCCTTGCCGCGAATTCGTTTGAAGATTCCGTCGAAACGATTAGAGAGGTTGTCGAACATAGCAATCCTGAGGCTACCGCCCTACTTTCGGGCGGTGACGATGTCAGCCAGGCGTGACAGCGGTGACTATGCCAGCAACCACTGTCAACGTCACGCGATCGGTGCGGTAGTCCATCGTGAGGGCGAAATCTTCACCATCACGACTACCAACTCGAACCGTCAAACCTTTGGCCTCGGCCGCCTTAGTGGCCTCGGCTTCAGACATGCCCAGCAAGTCATCCACATCTTGAGCGACTGACATGTCGGGGGCGACGGTTGGGTCAACGGCTGGGTCAACGCTCGGCAGAGCAACAGCGGTATCAGGAACAGGGACCTCGGTAGCAGGCACGGCATCAACCGCGTCAGTCACTTGCATGTACTCATCAGGCAAGGCAGAAACGGTGTAACGGCCGGCGTAACCGTATTCGTCTTCAGCAGCAATGAACGTATAGCCAGGCACGAGGTAGATCGAACCATCGGCTCCGTAGAGCGTCACAAGTTCTTCTTCAACACCGATAATCGAAACTTCTTGAATTTCTGGTGCCGGTGCATCAGTGACCGGATACGTTTCTGCCGTGACATCAGATGTTGCGGGTTCGGTCGTGACGGCTGCTTCAACGCCAGACGCAACAGCAGTGTCGTATGCGACACCACTACGAGCCATGGGTCCGCCCCAATTTCCGGCCTGCTGACTATTCAAGCGCTCAATTGCTGCTGCAGTTCCAATGCGAGGGTAAGAAGCTCCATCTTGAACATCAGCAAAAACTCCGCTGGCCCAGGTGATTGAAGCTTCAGCGCCATAACCGACACTCCATGACAGCGGGCTACGTACGCCGTCAATCTTCAGGTAACCGTTGACGTTCGCACCCCACTCATCGGCATACGAGTCGAGGATGAGATCGTTGACATTCACTCCTAGTGCACTCACAGTTGTTGCAAAGAGCGCTTCGGCTTCGGCCTTGGTCGGCACATTTTCGGGAGCAACCGGCTCGGCGCAAATTTCACTTGCTACATCAGTCGTGGGAACGTCATCAGTCGAGAGACTGTCAGTAGTTGCGACGGCATCTTCCATGATGCAAGGCCGTGACGAGATCGATGACTGATCCCAAGCTGGCGAGTAACTCCAATAACGCGTCGCGTCAGAGCCGACGTACAACGTTGCCGTTGTTCCGTCGTAGTTACCTGCCAAGTAGCCGCCACCCTGTGAAGCATCTTGGGCTACGAAATCTTCAGTGACTTCGAATGCCGCCTTCAGCACATTCAGTGAATCTGTCGAAACATCACCTGCAGCCAAGGTGTATGAGGGCGCATCGCTATCGAGTGCTGGCAAATCAACGGCCGCAGTGAAGTTTTGTTGATAGCCCCACATCATTTTCTCGTCCATACCTTCGGTCGTAGACATGTCCGATGCTGCTGGAGCTGTGGCCGACCAACCACCACCGTTAGCGGCGGACAAAACCAAGATGGGCGGACCCGAGGCATCGGGATCGTCACCACACGAGGACACGGCAAAGAGGGCGAAAACGGTGAGGGCGGGAACCAGGATTTTCTTCATACAACTGAGACGATGCCAGATTGTGGGTTAGTTCCCAACCCATCAAGAAAATTTGGGAACAAAGTCACTATTTTTCTTGGCGGGTCACCCGTTAAAGAGTGCGGAGACGTATTCGTCTGGATTGAAAGCCACCAAGTCTCCAATGGTTTCACCCAGACCGACCAACTTGATAGGAATGCCCATTTCGGTTTCGATAGCAAAGACGATTCCGCCTTTGGCAGATCCGTCAAGCTTGGTCAGTACAACGCCGGTCACCCCTGCAGCATCGGTGAATTCGCGGGCCTGCGAGAGGCCGTTTTGTCCCGTTGTTGCGTCAATGACCAGCAACACTTCGGTGACCTGGCCCGGATCACGATCGGCAATACGACGAACTTTACGCAGCTCATCCATGAGGTTTGACTTGTTCTGCAAACGACCAGCCGTGTCGCCAAGCACAAGGTCAAAACCCTTAGCGGAAGCTCGTTGAATACCATCAAAGATCACTGAACTGGGGTCTCCACCTTCGGCGCCGCGCACTAGTTCGGCTCCCGAACGTTCGGCCCACGTGCCCAACTGTTCAGCTGCCGCGGCGCGGAATGTGTCGCCAGCGGCCAAAACCAATGAACGGCCGAGTTGCGCCTGTTGCGCCGAAACTTTGCCAATGGTGGTGGTCTTGCCAACACCATTTACACCGACGAACAACCACACGTTGATGCGACCTTCATCAAGTTGCGCAAAGTTCAATTCACGATTCGCACCTTCAAGACGCGATGTCATCTCGCGCTGTAACGCCAGAAGCAATTCATCCGGAGTCGTAATTTCTTTGGCCTTCACACGGCCGCGCAAAGAGTTCAGTAGTTCGTCGGTCACGCCGATTCCAACGTCAGCCTTCAACAACGCCTCTTCGAGATCGTCCCACGTTTCGCTGGTGATGCCACCTCGTGCACGCACTCCCCCAAAAACGCCAGCCAACGACAACGCCGTTTTGCCCCACCGACTCTTGGGCGGAGCCGGCGTTTCAACTACTGGCGTTTCAACTACTTCGGCTTGAACAACTTCGGCTTGAACGACCGGCGTTTCATCAACAACTGGCTCTGAAATGACGGGCTTGACCCCCGCCCCGCCGCTTGAGCGACGATTCAGCACCACCACGCCAAGCCCGAAGACCACGGCAACAACCAACAGGATCAACAAGAGAGTTTGCGTATTCATACAGGTTCCTTGTAATTAAGAAGCGCCGCCACCGGAGACCGATGAGGCCTTCTCGGTCACAACTTTTGACGAGCCACCTGGTTGCATGCTCACACCTAATAGGCAGTCGCCTGCTTCCATGGTGCGCTTTTGGTGACTCACAATAAGTAACTGAGCTTCTTGGCGGAACTCATGAATGAGTCCCAAGAAGCGATGCAAGTTGACATCGTCGAGGGCAGCTTCAACTTCGTCCATCACGTAGAACGGTGACGGGCGACTGCGGAAGACTGCGAACAAGAAGGCCAACGCGGTGAGGCTGCGCTCTCCACCTGACAACAAACTCAACTTCTTGACGTTCTTTCCACCGGGCTTCGCTTCAACTTCAATACCCGTGTTCAGTAAGTCATCAGGGTTGGTGAGAATGAGTCGTCCCATTCCGCCTGGGAACAGATTGCCAAACAGTTGAGTGAAGTTTCCGCTGACGTCAGCAAAGGCCGAAGCGAATACCGACTGAATTTCGTTGTCGACAGCAGTGATCACTCGCATCAATTCGCGACGCGTATTGCGCACATCTTCAAGTTGCTCTTCCAAGAACTTGTGACGCTCTTGTAGTTCGTTGAACTCTTCAAGTGCCAACGGGTTAATCGGGCCCATCAAACGCAGTTCGCGTTCAAGATCACGAGTGCGTGCTGGTGCAGTAATTCCCTCGGGAAGTTCGGGCATTTCAGCGGCTTCAGCAACTTCGGGTTCAACATCAAGGTCACGACGCAGAGTTTCGACAGTCGCCTCAAGACGCATCTTGACTTCGGCTTCTTCCACTTCAGAACGACGTGATCGCTCACGTACTTCTTCAAGTTCGCGCTCAGTCGCTGAACGCTGTTTACGCATCTCATCAAGATGAGTCGCCAATGCCCGCACTTCATCGCTTTGACGACGACGCTTCTCATGCAATACAGCCAAGCGCGATTCGATGACATGACGATGTGCGTCAACAATCAACGACAAGCGCTCAGTCGCAACGAGAATCTTTTCGATCTTCTCACGATGTCCAGCGGCTTCGGCGCGAGCGACCGCGTCGGCTTCAAGACGTCGTTCGGTTTCGGCCAAACGGGCTTCAATGAATTGCTTGCGCTCTATCAGACCAGCCGAGCGCACTTCAAGATCACGGCGACGACCCGACAACAAAGCCGATTGAGCCTCAAGAGTCGCGCGAGCTTCGCCACGAGCCTTTGCCGCTTCAGCCTCAGCTGCTTCTTCTTGTTCAAGTGAAGGAACAAGATGTTCAAGTTCGGCAACGCGTGCCTTGAGTCGATTGAGGCGTTCTTCAATTTCGCCAAGTGTTGGCAACAATCCTTCGGACTCGGTGGCAGCCTCACGGCGTTCGCTTTGCACGCGAGCCAATGCTTCAGATGCAGCTGTGAATGCGGCATCATTGGCATCAAGTCGCTTTTGCAGTTCGGCTTCACGCGAGCGGGCTGACTGCTGTTCAGTTTGGGCAATGCGCACCGCTTCGTCGCGAACAGCCAGTTCGGACTTTGACGTTTCGGCATTGTTGAGAGCATCTTCAAGAGCAGCACCAGTTGCACCGCCGCCAGCGACTCCGATTCGCCATCCGGTTGTTGTGAATCGATCGCCTTCTGGGGTGACAGCGACCAAACGCGGATCAGTCATCACAGCATCTACCGCTGCAGTCCAGTCTTTAACTTGAACCGACGTGGCAAGCAACAGATCAAGAAGATCAGAAACGTCTTTGCGAGTTGAACGCACATGATCGCGAATTCGCAAAGCACCCGCGGGCACCAGTCCGGTGATGACTACTTCTGACTTTGCGCCGAGCGCCAACACTGCACCTGATGTTGAAGCCGATCGCAGATGTGCCAAGGCTCGACGAGCCGCTTCAGTATTTTCAACGACAACCGACAACAGGGCTTCGCCGAGCGCTGCTTCAACAGATGCTTCCCAGCCTTCGTCAATAACAACAAGGTCGAGCAATGTTCCAACGACACCAGAAACATCTTTGAGTTTTTCGGCTCCTGCACGAGCACGGGCACTGTCGAGAGCTAACTGCAATGCCTCACTTCGAGCTTGCCAACGCGCGAGTTCGGATGCGACAGCATTTCGAGTTGACAAGGCTCGTTCTAATTCAGCCTCTGCCGACAATCGTCGGGCTTCAGCTTCGGTTACTTCGTTGACAAGTGGCACCTCAACGGTTTGTGTACGTTCACATTCGTTGCGGAGTCGCTCGATCTCAGTGACGTAACGACCGTCGCGCTCGGACAAAGTCTGCATGCGAGCCGATAAGCGACGATTTTCAGAATCAGCTGATTCGACCGAAGCACGAAGTGTGCGTAGTTCGCCACGAACTTCGGCTGCAGCACTGGCGGCCGAGGTCGTTGATGAGATGTGATCAAACAAAGTGGCTGCTTCGTTACGTTCACCCTCAAAAGCCGCTTCATCATTAGCGAGTTCAAGACTCTCAGGCTCGAGACGCTCCATTGATGATTCAACTTCGGACAGTTCGGTCTTGAGACGTGAAGCATCGGCTTCAAGATTCGCAACAACGCCCGAGTCCATCATTGCGCCACGGTCACGTTCATACGAACGGCGACGCTCGACGAGCAACATTGAAATACCGCGTGCTCGTTCACGCAATTGCTCAACACGAACGAGTTCATCGCTGAGCCCGCTATCGCCACGCGCTGATAGCTCGGCCTCGGCAGCCATGACATTGGTATCGAGCTCGGCCAATAGGCGACGCAATTCGTTCTCTTTGTCTCCAGCGTTAGTTCGTTCAACGGCCAAAGCTTCAAGACGGCGGCGGAATGTCGTAATTTCACGACCTGACAAGAACAAACGCAGAGCATTGAGTTCGGCAACCAGATCGCCGTGGCGGCGAGCAGCTTCAGCTTGGCGCTCAAGCGGACGCAATTGACGACGCACTTCACGCAACAAATCTTGAACGCGCAACAACGATGCTTCAGTGGCATCAAGACGGCGTTCAGCCTTTTCTTTACGCTTGCGGAATTTCAAAACTCCAGCAGCTTCTTCAATAATTGATCGGCGATCTTCGGGTCGGGCGTTCAACACCGCGTCAATTTGACCCTGGCTGACGATGACGTGTTGCTGGCGACCCACACCGGCGTCAGACAAAAGATCTTGAACATCAAGCAAGCGACACGACACGCCGTTGATTGCGTATTCACTTTCGCCCGTGCGGAACAAAATTCGGCTCACACTTACTTCAGATGCATCAAGTGGCAACAGACCCGACGAGTTATCAAGCGTCAGGGTCACTTCAGCGCGACCCAAGGCAGCCCGCTTGGCGGTGCCAGCAAAGATGACATCGTCCATCTTCTGGCTGCGCACAGCGCTCGGGGCCTGGGCACCAAGTACCCACGCGATGGCGTCAACAACGTTCGACTTTCCAGAACCATTGGGACCGACGACCACGGTGACCCCTGGTTCGAGGTCCATCACGGTGGTGTCGGCGAATGACTTGAAGCCTTTGAGAGTAAGAGATTTAAGAAACACGGCGTCACGACCTTAGTTCACAGGGGTAACGAGTTCCCCCGTCGATCAGCCAAGCCAAACCCGAATTCAGCGCTGGCAGACCTTGCACCAACTCGTGGTCCGTCCCCCGATAGCCGCACTCGTGATCATTCCTCGCCCGCAGGTCAGGCAGGGTAAACCCGCCCTGGCGTAGACCCGGTGTTGGTCTTGAAAACTCCCCGACCCGCCGTCGAGATCAACATATTGGGCATCACCGAGCGTTGATCCCCCTTGCTCGATTGCCGACCGCAAGATTTCGTGTAAGGCGACATGAATTCGTGCCGATTGCGCCGGCCCGACGTCACGGGCGGGACGACGGGGGTGAACTTTGGCCCGATGCAAGATTTCGTCACCGTAAATGTTTCCGATCCCAGCGATCAGGTGTTGATCAAGCAGGGTCGCCTTGACTGCTCGGGCAGTGGATCGGAGGATTCTTCGTAACTCAGCCAGGGTCAGCCCGTCAACAACCGGGTCTCGACCAAGAGCCGCAAGCTCGGGAAGAACGTGCGCCACATCGGCTGGGTCAAAAACCACGACTTCCCCAAAAGTTCGGGGATCAACAAATCGAAGTTCATTACCGTCGTCAAGAGTCATCACCACGTGACTATGAGGCGGGCGCTTTGAACCAGCAGTGTCGATGAGTACCTGACCGCTCATGCGTAGGTGGATCATGACCGAGTCGCCCGAACTTAAGGAACAGAGCAAATACTTGCCGCGTCGTTGGGCTTCAATAACGCTCACGCCAGTGAGGCGCTCAATCACTTCTTCACGAGAGGTACGACGCACCGAACGTTTGCGACCAACTTCTACTTTGGTAATTCGCCGACCAACAAAATGCTGCTCAAGTCCTCGGCGGACTGTTTCAACTTCGGGAAGTTCAGGCACGACCGATATCAACGCCGCGCGCGTGCAACACCGAAAGTGCCATGGTTGACGCTGCTTGCGCGGCCGCCTTTTTCGTCCGACCATTTTCGCAGCCGACTTCAACGCCATTCACAATGACCTTGGCGGTGAATGTTGGTTCGTGCGCGGCACCAGTCTGTTCAATTTCGACCAAAGGAGGCCGTGAGTATTCGCGAACACACACTCGGATCAAATGGCTACGAGCATCAAATTCGTCGAGACGATCAGCCTGACTCATGACGCGGTCACCCATGATTTTGATGACAAAAGCCCGCGCTTTATCGGGGCCGCCATCGAGATATAAAGCGCCAATGAACGCCTCAAGTGCATCCGCCAAAATTGAACTCTTCTTTCGACCACCTGCCGATAACTCTCCGGCGCCAAGTTGAATCCATTGGCCGAGTTGAATCTCTCGTGCAATGTCGGCCAAAGTTTCCGCATTCACTAGAGATTTACGCAGATCGGTGAGTTCACCCTCATTCATCGTGGGGTGAGCTTGGTAAATACGATCAGTGATCGTCCATTGCAAAATGGCGTCACCTAGAAATTCGAGGCGTTCGTTGCTTGGGTTTCCAGGATGCTCTGCACACCACGAACGATGTGAGCGCGCTTGCCTCAGCAGCGAAGTGTTGGTGAATGCATGGTCAGCGTTCTCGCGAGTCCATACTTCGATATCTCCACCCGTGAATTCGCTACGTTTTTCGCGGCGTTCTCGACGAGTCGATTTCGGCTTGAACCTGCTGAGCAATTTTCGAGGTGCGGTAAAGCCCGCCATGAGCAATCAGCCCTTTTGGCCGTGCGCCAAAACGTGTGCGTACACAAAGTCAACCGCGTCGCGAACAGTCTTTAAGTCAGCCAGGTCTTCGTCTTCAATGCGGAAACCAACGGTGCGCTCGCTGAGTTCTTCTTCGAGTGCGTCAACTAATTCAACAAGTGCCAACGAATCAGCATTGAGGTCGTCTTTGAAAGACTGACCTTCCGAGATGTTTTCGGGATCCATTTCAAGAATGTCAACAAGCTGATCGCGAACGATTGCAAAGATCGCATCACGATCAAGGGGTCCGTCTACTACATGGGTCTCAGCGGGCACGATGTCCTCCAGGTCAACTAGCTGTTACATCGATGATAACTGCGATGACAACACTGCGTGAGTGTTATTCGCCGTTGATGGCTCGACGAATTTCTTCAACCATGCCACATTGCACCATGTCGGATGCGACCTTGATGCCATTCACCATTGCTCGAGCCGACGATGACCCGTGAGAAATGATGCACACTCCGTCAACGCCCAACAAAATGGCTCCGCCTGTACTTTCAGGATCGACACTTTCGTACAGCGGCAACAATGCTGGGAACAACGCATCGGCGTGCGGTTTGTATTCTTCTTTGGCCGCAAACGCGGCCATCAAAGCCTTGATGAGCGTTTTCATTCCGCCTTCAAGAGTTTTCAACACCACGTTGCCAGTGAACCCATCGGTCACCACGACATCCACATTGTCCGACATCACATCGCGACCTTCAACGTTGCCAATGAAGTTGATTCCGGTCGCGTTTGAGAGCAATTCGAAAGCTTCTTTGCGCAGCGAGTCACCTTTACCTGGCTCTTCGCCGATTGACAGCAGGCCGACGCGCGGATTTTCTACACCGTAACGATGGTGCGAATACACCGAACCCATAATCGCAAACTGCACGAGCCATTCGGCGACAACTTCAGCGTTAGCACCAGCATCAAGCAAAACAGTGGGGCGGCCACCTGGTACAGGAATAGGTGTGGCAATTGCTGGACGATTCACATTCTTGATACGTCCCATACGCAACAACGCCGACGCCATCGTGGCTCCGGTATTGCCAGCCGAAATCATCGCTGACGCCTTGCCATCGCGTACTGCTTCAGCCGCACGTACAAGAGTTGAATCTTTTTTTCGACGAACTCCGTAAGCCGGGTCGTCATCCATTTCGATGACCTCAGAGGCAACGATTAATTCAAGATTGCCGCGACCTTCAAGATCTTCGGGGCCAACAAGGACAACAGGAATGCCTAGTTCAGCGGCCTGCAATGCTCCAGCAACGATTTGGCTCGGAGCAAAATCGCCGCCCATGGCGTCGACAGCGATGGGCAACATAAAAATCTCAGACGAAGAATTGTCGGACGATGTCTGGATCAGACTTCGATAGCGACGCGGTTCTTGTACCAGCCGCAAGCCTTACACACGGTGTGTGGCAACTTGGCTGAACCACAGCGCGGGCACAAGCTACGCGACGGGGCTTCAAGCTTCCAGGCTCCAGCCTGATGGCTGTGGCCCTTCATTTTCGATTTTTTTCTTTTCGGAACGGCCACGGCGCACTTCTCCTCGTAATAGCCCTTGGAGATTAGCGGTAATCTGGCCAGATCCCTACCCCAACACGGCAACTCTCTGGGTGATCTGGAAGTTAATCGGACAATTATTCGGGCAATTGGTCACGTAAGGCGTCGAGAGCGGCCCAGCGTGAGTCGATTTGGGGAGCCACGCAGTTGCATTTTGCGTTGTTGAGGTCAATTCCGCAGGTCGGACAAAGACCCGCACAGTCAATTCGGCACAACGGAGCATCTGGGAGCTCAATCAGGACTGTTTCACGCACCATGGGAGCCAAATCGATCTGATCGTTGTGAATTGCGAAGGCATCGGGGTCGGTCACGACCAATTGGTACAACTCGTGAACCTCAATATCAAGCACCGACCCGACCGGCTGCAGACAACGACGACATTCGCTGTGAAACTCGGCTTCAATGTGCCCATTCACGACAATTCCGTCGGAAAGACTCTCGCATTGAACCTCGACCGTAATCTCGGTGCCAGGTGCTAAACGGGGGTCGTCAAGTTCAAGAAGTCCTGGCAATAACGAAATCTCGACTTCTTTGGCCGTCCCGGGACGCCGCAGCATCTCGAGGGCATTGACTAAAAGGGGGTTTCTCACCGGCCCGAAGTGTTGTCTTGGTCGAAGAAAATAGCGCCCGAGTCATCGGAATACGACTCAACGATCGGTTCGTCATTCAGTGACAACGAACCCTCGCCTTGACGTTCACCAATTGACAAGCGACGACGCCCCGTGGCGACAGTCTTCACCAGCTTGTCGAGCAGAATCTCAAAACTGGCCAACCGCTGATCAAGGAAATCTTCCATCTCGTTCTTGACGCGACGGGCATCATCGTCAGCGGCTTCGGCAATTTGGCGAGCCCGCTGTTCGGCGGCACGCACGACTTCGGCACGTTGTACGAAGCGTTCAGCCTGCACCTTGGCCGCTTCGATGACTTCATCGGCCTCACGGCGGGTGCGGGCAATGAATTCATCGCGTTCTTTCATCATCCAACGGGCTTGACGAAGTTCATCAGGCAAACGATGGAGAGCCTCTTCGAGAATCTCAATGATTTCGTCACGGTCGATACGTGGCGTTGACGACAACGGCATATTTGGCGCGGTTGCGATGATGTCAATGGCCCGGCGCAACAAAACGCCCGAATCGCCGATCTGCTCATTTACCCCGCGGTCGTATGAGCCGGTGTCATCATCAAAGTCGTCAAAATCTGGTTTCATGAGTTTCTTTCAGAACTGGGACGGAAGTCTGCCGCAGGTTCTCCAAAGATACCTGCCAAAGCAGCGGCGACTGGACCAGGCACCAAATGACCGATCTGACCATGGTGCTGGGCGATATCGCGAATGAACCGACTACTAATGAAAGACTGGCCCGGTCGGCATGGCAGATACACCGTCCGCACACCCGAAACTGAGTAATTCGTATGCGCCATCTGCTGCTCAATCTCGAAATCGCCAGGGTTTCGCAACCCTTTGACGATGAAATTGACCTGCTCAGCACGGGCGGCGTCAACCGCAAGTCCAGGATGCGCGGCGACTTTGACGGTGGGCAAATGGGCCACACAGGCCCGAACCAAATCAACTCGACGACCAAGATCAATCAGACCACTGGGTTTTTGCGGATTGTGCATCACAGCGATGACAACCGCCCCAAAGAGTTCAACTGACTGCTCGACAACATCAAGGTGCCCGTTGTGGAACGGGTCGAAACTGCCCGGATACAGAGCCGTGAGAGCAGATGAGGCAACCATGCAGTCTTTACGGTAGCGGTTTTAGTCGTCAGTACGTTGCAAAAAGGCCATCCACGCTCGTCCATATCGTTTGGATCGAATGGCTTGCCAACCCTCGGGGGGCGCAATTTCACGGCTGCTCTCGGTGACCACTACCCCGCCAGGAGCCATGACCACGTCAAGAACCTTCAAGAGATCGGCCCAGCGGTCAAAGTCGTATGGAGGATCGGCTAAAACCAGGTCAACATTGCGAAGCGCCACGACATGTGTCATGACGTCACCGGACAACACTGTCGTCTTTTCAGTGAGTTGCAACGTCTTGATGTTGTGGCGAATCGAGTCAAGAGCTTTACGGTCGCGCTCAAGAAAGGCACACGACGATGCGCCGCGCGACAAAGCCTCAATACCCAAGGCACCACTGCCGGCAAACAGATCTACGACTTTGGCTCCGTCAACTGCGCCCAGACTCATCAACGAATTAAATGTTGCTTCTCGGGCTCGATCGGTCGTGGGTCGTGTCGCCTCGCCCTCTGGGGCAACGATGGGTCGACCACGCAAGGTTCCGGCAACAACACGCATAGAACCATGATACGGCAGACTGTACAAGTGACTCCTGAGGCGGAAATCGTATGTGTTGATTGTGGAGGTCGTTGTTATCTCACGTCATATCCACCCGAGGATGGTCTGTGGTTTCCGGGCGACATCGTGACCTACAAGTGTCGCGATTGCCTCGACCGCTGGGATTTGGTACTTCCCGAAGAGGACAATGACTTTGATTCGTAATTGGAGGATCCGTTGGCGGCAGACAGATCGCTCGCTCTCGGTTTTGACCTTCGGTGTTTTGCTCTATGTCGTTCGAGTTGTCGGCCCTGGTTGGAGAAATGGTTTTCCATCCTTCTTTCCAGATTCGGCGTCGTATCTAAAGGTTGCCAAACTTGGGCCGCTGAGTCCATCTTTCTGGTTTACCGAACGGCCCGTGGGCGTGCCGTTTCTGTTGTGGTTGAGTGCTTTCAACACGCGAGCTTTCGTTTTATTGCAAACACTTCTCTTTGCTATTTCGGTCGCTTTCTTATGCCACACGATTTTGCGCATCATGAGAGTACGCCCACTTGCGTGGCTGACATGCGCTGCGATTGCAGCCATTGCAATCCAACCAAGATTTGGATTATGGAATCTTGAGGTACTAAGTGAATCACTCGGCATGTCGCTGGCGATCTTTGCTTTAACCTGCTGGCTACGCGCATCTCAAGCATTCACTGCAAGCCGAATCTGGATTGCAACCTTAGCGACCGTCACGTGGATGCTGGTCCGTGATTCACATGGAATACCAGTACTGGTTCTAGTTATTGGCTTAACTGTTTTGGCGTGGCGCGCCAGCAAGAAAGACCTTCGGTCAACTTTGTTCAAGTGCATCGCCTTGCTACTCGTCATGTTTTCATACATTTCAATTTCGCAGGGCGTCAGTAACCGAAATCAATATCCGCTGATGAACAACGTCGGGCTACGAATTCTGCCTGATCAAGAAATGACCAACCACTTCGTAGATCGAGGCATGCCGCCAAGCGAAACGTTAAGCGGACGTAGCGGACGCAACACTTGGGATGACGGAGAAGTTTTCTTGAAGGCCCCCGAACTTGCCCAGTTCCGTCATTGGGTCAACGGCTCAGGACAAACCGATCAGTTGCTCTCTTTAGCAATGGATGCGCCGTTCTGGATTGATGTCATGCAAAAGGAACTTCCGGGTTCACTTGTGTATGACTTCCGCGATTACGACCGTTTCAACACACTTGAACGACTTCCTGCACAAACATTTGGTTTTGACTCTCCGCGAACGACAAACCAATTAGTGCTTTGGCTTGCAACTGCGCTTGCTGCCATCATCGCCCTTCTGTATTTTGCCAAGTCGAGGAAGTTTGCTGTTTTTTCGACGATTTCCATAGCGGCTTTCTTAACTGAGATGTATGCCTCAATCGCAGGAGATGCCGTTGAAGTACAGCGCCATCTCGTTGGGCCATTTTTACGAATCTTTGTCATTGTCATCATCGCTATTGCCTTGGCTGTTGAAACGCTCTATTGCTCATTCAAAAATCAAAAGATTGCTTCAGATGATGAGGCTGTTGTCGACAAACCGATTACTCGCTTATCGGCCGCATTTGCCCAATCGGCGATCTTTATCGTCGCACTTGGCGCGTTGATTGCGAATGAACATCGTTCACAAGACTTTGATCCGCAATACACTCGCACCATTGTTGAAAGGGCCGCGAAATTTGGTGGCAGCTATTACCAAAATGGCATTCATAACAAAGGCCCCCTTGAAACAGCGCTTTACGACTCGGTACGACTTTTCACATCGGATGGAACATACTGGTTCGGCGTATCGCTGTACGTACTAATGATCGCAGCTTTGCTTTCAACGGCCGTTGCTGCAGTCGCTCAAATATCAGGTGGATCACGAACAATTGCATTAAGCGCATCAGTTCTCACCTTCTTACACTTCACCATCTCGTCGAGTGATTACGCGGGTGTTATCTATAGCCGCAACATGACGACCGGCGCGCTTGCGATTGTCTTCACTCTCATTTGGTGTCCTCAGTTCTGGTCAAGCGTGCGTCGGAGTCGCTGGACGTACATCGCTTCATTTGTAGTTCTTGGATTAGCAGTTCAAACTCTCTTAACAACATTGTTTGCCGCGATCGTCATCGGCAGTGCGTTGATCATCCATCGACGCCAAGCCTCGCATTTTGATCGACCAGTAATTGTTGCCATGACCACAATTGGTGCGACGGTCCTTACGGCACCAATGTGGTATGCGTTGCGCGGTTCTTTCAACGAGTTTTGGTCGGGGTGGTGGACATACGCCGGATTCATGAGCGCCGGAACCGGCCGTAGTTTGATGAATCAAGTTGGTCTTGGTTGGAAAGAGTTTGTCGGCTACTACCAAGACCGACCAATCATGCTCGTGCTTGTCATTGCGTTTGCATTCACTACTTGGGTCAACTGGAGGACCTTCCAGAAATTTCAGCGAGTCATGCATATTGCATTAGTCCTGTGGTTCATTTCTGGCTGGACTGAACTCGTCCTCGGCCAACGTTATTCAAGCCACTATTTTTCGGTGCTTGCTGTCCCAAATGTATTCATGGGCGCAATCTTGTTGGCTCAACTTGCCACGGTCATTGCTCACCGAACAATTCAGCAACAGCCTCAACGACATCAATCCGAAAAAGTTCATTACGCGCTACCGATAGCCACTGCACTCATAGTTCTGTTCTCGCAATGCTCAGATCTCTTTTGGACCGGGGTCGAAAAAGTCGGCACTTTCACAACTTTCGCACAACATGAAACCGAAAGAACTCAAAGTCAAGGTGGCGAGGGCCGTACAACTCGCGCTGTCCTTGATTTAGTTTCACATCAAGGCGACTCCCTGCTGGCGTGGACCATGTATCCCTGGACATACCTCGAACATGAACGAGTACCCGCAACTCGCTTCAGTTGGAAGTCATTCATGATCGGCGAGGTGTACTTAGGAAAGACGTCACCGAAGTATGTTTTGGCAGACACCTGGAATTGGTTTGCTCAAGACATGCAACAAACTCAACCGAAAGCGTTCGCCCGACCAAAAGAAACCCCGCTCGATGAACAGACTCCTTTTGCTCAATACGTCTCTGCAAATTTCACGACTGCGTACGACGGCAACTCAATGGAAGTCGGTATCAGCAATAAAGTTTGGACAACGCTCATCACTGAGCCAACCGAATCAATGAACATTGCTGAAGACAAAATCTTTAACGAAACCTCGCCATTTGTTTTGTCAGAAACAAACTGTGTCCGCATTGCTGGAACTTTGACCTTTGACCAGCTCAGTGGCGATTCAGGAATAATCTTCAATCTGTCTGATCCAACAGCGTCTTACGAGAATGTGCACCTTTCATTGTCTGCGACACGAGCCTCATCTTCCAGTGACACTGTCGAATTCACAGGCAAAGACATTGAACATGACAGCGCAGAGCCTCTTAAGTTTGTGCTCGTTGTGGGATCGCGGTCTGCGGTACTCGTCGTTGACAGCAAAGTTGTCGCAGGAACACGCACGGGAGCCCAAGCACAGTTATCGGTCGCTATCAAGGCTGGTCAGCCAAGTTTGAGCGATTTCCGCATTGATACGTCACCAAACCTGAATGGCTGCTCTAACTCTTAAACAAGAACTCTTCATCTTCTGGTCGAAGGAATATTGATAGTTCATCGCGAAGATCAGGATGTTTTGACAAAGTGATATCTGGATCAACAATTTCGTAGGCAGCTTCGCGCGCCAGCTCTACTAATTCACGATCACGTCGCAAAGAAGCCAACTTAAGGTCGCTGCGTCCCTTTTGTTCTTTGTTCATTAAGGTGCCCTCGCCGCGCAGTTCAAGGTCGGCTTCGGCCAAGTAGAAGCCGTCATCTGATTCAACGAGCGCCTCAATCCGCGGATTTGAGTCAGATATCAAACCCTCATCATTTTCTTTGATGGATGTCACAAGCCAGCAGTGAGATGCGTGCACACCTCGACCTACTCGACCGCGAAGTTGATGCAGTTGGGCAATTCCGAATCGATCAGCATCCAAAATCACCATGATCGTGGCATTCGGAACGTCGACGCCAACCTCGATCACCGTCGTTGCAACAAGCACATCGGTTTCGCCGGTGCGAAACGCTTCCATCACCGACTCTTTTTCGGCTGATGACATACGCCCGTGAAGCAAAGCCAAACGAAGACCCTTCAGTTCATCAAAAGCCAACCGAGCGATTGTTTCTTCGGCTGATGCGACCTCAAGTTTTTCGCTCTCCTCAATGAGAGGACATACGATGTACACCTGTCGCCCAGCAGCGACTTCGGCACGTACATCAGCCCACACTTCTGCTTCTTCATCTTCACCCAACGCGTGCTTGGTAACGATCGGCGTGCGCCCCGGTGGCTTTTGATCAAGGACACTCACGTCAAGATCGCCGTACACAGTCATGGCCGCAGTTCGTGGTATCGGAGTTGCAGTCATCACAAGAACGTCTGGCACCGCCCCACCGTCTTCGCCTTTGTCGCGCAATGCCGCTCTTTGTTCAACGCCAAAGCGGTGTTGTTCGTCAACAACGACCACACCAAGACTATGAAACTGTACCGACTCTTGAATGAGAGCGTGGGTGCCAATCGCAATGTCAACACTGCCGTCGGCGAGACCCGCAAGTACATCGCGTCGCCGCTCGGCTGTCACGCTGCTCGTCAATAGTTGAACGCGCACTTCACGTTCGCCAAACAAATTGTCAGTTGCCGGAATTTGCAGGCCCGCCAATAACTTGCGAATACCAACTGCATGTTGTTCAGCAAGAACTTCAGTTGGTGCCATCAGTGCACCTTGATGACCTCCCTGCACGGCCGCCAACATGGCCGATACTGCAACAATCGTTTTGCCCGCACCAACGTCACCTTGAAGCAGACGATGCATTGGGTGTGGACTCGCAAGGTCGGCTTCAATTTCGGCAATGACTCGATGCTGCGCTTGCGTCAATTCATACGGGAGGTGTTGATAGAAGCGCTCCACGAGTTGGCCATTGACTTTGTGCTGAATTCCGATGGAGTCGCGTTCAATCAAACGTTTACGCATCACCAAGACCAATTGCACGCGCAGTAACTCGTCAAATGCCAAACGCCGACGCGCCATTTCTTTCTCGGCAAAAGTCTCTGGAATGTGAATTCCAAATAACGCATCTTGACGGTCCATCAATTTGTACTTCTTGCGCATTGCTTTTGGTAGCGGATCGCTGATTCCGCGTGCCCGACAGCGATTCAAAGTTTCATCAATTGACTTCAGGACAACCCACGAAGGCAAATCAATCTTTTCGCTCTGCGGGTACACCGCAACAATGGGACGAGGCCGCTCATCGGGATCCCCCAATACGTCAACGGTTGGATTGGCCATCTGCTTCGTACCGTTAAATGAACCAAGTTTTCCAAATACCGCGACATACGAACCAACCTTCAGTTGTCGCTCGCGCCATGGTTGATTAAAGAACACAATTGACAATCGACCACTGCCGTCGGCAATTGTTGCGGTGACGCGCGACGGGCCACGCCGGGCTCCCTTGGGTGGGCTCGAGATCGAACGCACTTCGCCGATCACCAAAGAATCTGCGCCTTCAACAGCGCTCGCAATTGTTGCTTCCTTGGTCCGGTCAATCCAACGACGTGGATAATGAGTCAGCAGATCGAGCAAGTTTTCAACACCGAACTTGGCGAAGCTTTCAGATCGCTTTCCCGCACCCACAGATTTGAGTCGCGTCATCGGCATACGCGACAACTCAGAAAATGAAATAGGGCCGGTGGGAGCGGATTCAGTCACTCGTCACCGCGTCATTCGACGCCGAAGAGATATGGATACAAAGGCTGTCCGCCTTTGTGGCACTCAATCTGTACATCGGGACGTTCTGTTTCTAGCCACGTTCGCAAGGCTGCAGTTGTTGAAGCCGGTGCATCCGTTCCTTCGATGATTGTGACGATCTCACGTCCATCGGTGACGAGATGTTGCAACAACGATATTGATACCCCTTCAAGAGTTCCGTTGACTGTCACGATGCCGTCACCGCGAACCAAACCAATCCAGTCACCTACGGTGATCGGGCCGGCATCGCTATTGGTGTCGCGAATCGACTGAGTGACTTCACCCGTGACCATTGCTTCGGTAGCTTCGGCCATTTCGGCAAGGTTTTCATCGACGCTGGCTTCAGGGTCGTACACAACAAGAGCGGCGAGAGCTTCGGGCATTGATTTCGTGAGAACAACCCGCACTTCTTTAGAGGTGAGTGCATTGAGTTGTTCAGCCACTGGAATGATGTTCTTGTTATTAGGTAAGACAATGACCTGTTGTGCGTTCACATGTTCAACTGCATCAAGCAATTCGGCGGTTGACGGGTTCAAGGTTTGACCACCCGTCACAACCCCTTGCACTCCGAGTTGCGCGAACAGTTCTTCGAGACCGCTGCCGCTACACACGGCAACAACGGCCGTCGTCACTGCTGGCAAACCAGCGGCGGCACGTTGCGCATCGTGCATGGCATGCCGCTCGGCAACTTCTTCAAAAAGATCGGTGACACGAATTTGTTTCGGGCGACCACCAAGATCGATTGCTACTTCAATCGCCGCACCAATGTCATTGGTGTGCACGTGACAGTTCCAAATGCCGTCGCCACCCACGACAACAATGGAGTCACCGATTTCGCCCCAATCATTTTTGAACTGGTCGATCTTGCCGTCTTCGAGATGCAAGAAATACATCACCTCGTAGCGGAGGTCGGCAACTGATACTTCGCCGTGCGAATCAGGCGCAGTCATTGACATCATCGCTGGCAATGGCTCGTCGAGAGCGTCTCCCCCAATTGAGTCTTCTGGCAAAGGCATCGGGTCACCGTCAACCACATTGAGCGCTGCATCAAGTAACAACATGAAACCCGCGCCGCCAGCATCGACAACTCCTGCCTCTTTCAAGACCGGCAAAAGATCGGGGGTGCGATCAAGTGAAAGTCGTCCGGCATCACGGGCGGCGCGCAACGTGGCACCAAGAGTTGCCCCTGACGCTGCCGAAGCCTTGGCGGCTTCGCTGGCCTCACGCACCACCGTCAAAATCGTGCCTTCAATCGGCTTGAGTACTGCCTGATAGGCCGAGGCCGAAGCAGCGCTGAGCGCTTCGGCGAACTCGGTCGCTGTACTACCCGCCTTGGCCGAGAGCTTGCCCGAAAGGCCGCGCAAGATCTGCGACAAGATGACACCCGAATTTCCGCGGGCCCCCATGAGGGATCCGTGCGAGATGGCCTGGCAGGTCGGCTCGATCTCGGGTCCAGCCTGGTCAAGTTCGGCCACCACGGCGTCGAGGGTGCGGGCCATATTGGTTCCGGTGTCCCCGTCAGGGACCGGATACACGTTCAGACGGTTAATTCGGGGGGCATGGGCCTTGACCGCGTCCCGAAAGGCAACGACGGTACGCCGAAGCCGATCGGCGTCGAAATGTTCGGCTGACCCCTCGGGGCTGAGAACAGGTGGGTTCACCTGACCGATGGTAGTGGGCAGGCGCATGGTGGGTGTGACTGACGGAGCCTGAAAATCATGGACTGGATCTTGCTTTGTACTTGGGGGTCGGCCGAATCCGCTGGTAGCGTTCGGTGTCCGAGATCGTGCTTGAGTCTCCGTCTATGCAAATTCAAGTGAAAAACAAATTCGAGTGAAGAGAAAGAACGTGTCATGGCAGCAGTATGTGAAGTCTGCAAGAAGCACCCATCCTGGGGCATGTCAGTGTCGCACTCCCATGTGCGCACCAAGCGTCGTTGGAGTCCGAACATTCAGCGCGTTCGCGCCATGATTAACGGCACCCCAAAGCGTCTCTACGTGTGCACCAGCTGTATCCGCGCTGGCAAGGTCACTAAGGTCAGCCGCGGCACCGCCGCATCGGATAAGTGAACGAACTCCGCTCATGCAAGGTGTGATCAAAGCCTTCGACCCCACTACGGGCACCGGCCTGATCCTGCGTGACACCGATCTCAGCGAACACGAACTGGCCGCTGACGCTCTTGAGGGCAGCATCTTTCGCATGCTTCGCCCAGGACAGCGTGTGGTGTTCGATCTCAATGCCGACGGATTAGCAACTCAACTGCGTCTCGGTTCCGAAGTTGATATGGGAACACCTGGTTTTTAACCAGGTGTTTTTGCTTGACATCATCCTTTTGTAATAAGCCTGTCTCTAAGAATTCGTTAGTTCCCGATAACAATCCCCCTATCCATGGCGAGCGATCGCCTAAGGAGCACATCATGAGCGGTTCAAGCAATAACGAACGTTTGAAAAAGTGGGTCGCCGAGTGGGCAGCAATCATGCAGCCAGACGACATCTACTGGTGTGATGGTTCAGCCGAAGAGTACGAACGCTTGTGTCAGCAACTCGTTGATAGCGGTACCTTCACCAAACTCGACGAAGCCAAGCGCCCCAACAGTTACTGGGCTCACAGCGATCTGGGCGATGTTGCTCGAGTTGAAGATCGCACCTTTATTTGTTCTGCGAAAAAAGAAGATGCTGGCCCCAACAACAACTGGCGTGAAGCAGCCGACATGCGTGCCGAAATGAAGACGCTTTACACCGGATGCATGAAGGGTCGCACGATGTACGTGGTCCCGTTCAGCATGGGACCGCTTGGCTCGCCGATTGCGCACATTGGCGTACAACTCACCGACTCGGCATATGTTGCCGTCAGCATGCGCATCATGACCCGTATGGGCCAAGGCGCTCTCGATGTTTTGGGCAACGGCGATTGGGTGCCATGCTTGCATTCAGTTGGTGCACCTTTGGCTGCTGACGAGAAATCGTCCGCGTGGCCGTGCAACCCCGACAACAAATACATCGTCCACTTCCCCGAGACTCGCGAGATCTGGTCATTCGGTTCGGGCTATGGCGGAAACGCTTTGCTCGGCAAAAAGTGCTTCGCACTTCGTATTGCTTCGGTGATGGCCCGCGACGATGGTTGGTTGGCCGAGCACATGCTCATTCTCAAGCTCACCAATCCTGCTGGCGAAGCCAAGTACATCGCAGCCGCATTCCCGTCGGCGTGCGGTAAGACCAACCTCGCAATGTTGGTCCCAACCATTCCGGGCTGGAAAGCCGAGACCATCGGCGACGACATTTGCTGGATGAAGTTTGGTCCTGACGGTCGTTTGTATGCAATCAACCCCGAAGCCGGATTCTTTGGTGTGGCTCCCGGAACTGGTTACGACACCAACGCCAATGCCATGCACACGTTGTGGGGCAACAGCATTTTCACGAACACTGCCCTCACCTCTGACGGCGATGTGTGGTGGGAAGGAATGTCAGACGACGCTCCGGCCCGCGCCACCGACTGGAAGGGCAATGCCTGGACTCCTGAGACCGAGACTCCGGCTGCTCACCCGAACGCTCGATTCACCGCACCAGCATCACAGTGCCCGTCGGCTGCGCCCGAATGGCAAGACCCCGCAGGTGTGCCGATCTCGGCAATCTTGTTCGGTGGACGCCGTCGTACGACCGTTCCGTTGGTGACTCAGGCGTTCAACTGGGAACATGGCGTGTTCCTGGGCTCAATCATGGCCTCGGAGACCACTGCTGCTCAGCAGGGTGCCGTTGGCAATTTGCGATTTGACCCGATGGCCATGTTGCCGTTCTGTGGTTACAACATGGCCGATTACTTCGCACACTGGCTTGCACTTGGCGCCAAGGCCGATGCAGCCAAGTTGCCGCAGATATTCTTCGTGAACTGGTTCCGCCGTGATGAAGACGGTCGCTTCTTGTGGCCTGGCTACGGCGAAAACAGTCGTGTGTTGAAGTGGGTCTTTGAGCGTGTTGCCGGAACCGTTGGTGCCGTTGAGACACCGATCGGAATGTTGCCCGCCGAAGGTTCGCTCGATGTTGCTGGCCTCAAGATTGATGATGCCGATATGAAGGCGTTGCTGTCTGTTGATTCCGATGGCTGGAAGGCCGCGATCCCCCAGATCAAGGATCACTACGCCCAGTTTGGTTCCAAGTTGCCGGCGAAGCTGACCGCCCAACTCGACACCCTCGCCTCCGCCCTTTAACTGTCGCTTTTCACCCACTTTGGAGTTTGGCTGCCGCCTAGCGGCAGGCAAACTCCAAAGTGGCGGAATTAGGAGACTTGGCCGACGAGGAGGGCGCGGATCCCGAGGCCCATTACAAACAGTCCGCCGCAGCCGTACAACAAGTACAACTTGTGCTTCATCTGATTGCGGTACGAGTAGATGATCGCGATCGCAATGATGCCGACGAATCCGTAGAACGCATGAAACTCCGGAAACTCGAGCTTGTATTTGTTCACCAAAATCACGCCCAGAATAACCTGAACAAACATGGTCAGTTCGGCAAGCAACGTAAACCACCACAATGCTCGAGTGCGCAGCGACTCAATCTTGTGTGCACCCAAGGACCACAAACCAGCCAAGCCGTTCGAAATGATGACGAACCAAGCCCACGACTGGTGAAGATCAACCAACATCAAAGCATTCATGCCTCATTGACCCTAGTTGCTCAGACCTCAGGTCGCACAGGCGACGCCACCGGTCATGGACACCACAACACCGCTCGCCGAGTCATTACTCAGCGTTCCCGTCAAAGTGCGGTTGATCTCAAAACCCATTCCCAAAATGTCATCGTTAAAGATCTCGGCCGTCGGGTACACCTTCAAAATTTCTTCAACTGTAGAGCCCAAGGTGATGTCGCCATCGGTGACCGGACCCATGGGCACCGGAGCGATTCCTTGCACTGGCCCGTAGGTCCACGAATAGAAATGTGTTCGACCTTGAGCCACTTCGCTCTCATCGCCAAACATCAACAACAAGTCGCCCCAACGCACACCGCGTACTTGCGTTCCGGGACAGGATCCAAATTCAGAAACTGGTCCGATATATCCCGAATCAGAATCGGGCTTACCCAAAAGTTGAGTGACATATGTGATCATTTGATCAGCATCGACGCCAAACAAAACGTCGCCTAGTCCATCTTCACGCAACACCAATTGTTCGGCTGGCGAAACTGTTGTTGAAGTTGAACTTGTCGAACTTGTTGTCGTGCTCTCGGGAGCAACCGACGTTGTCATCGGGGCCAACGTTGTCTCGGGAGTCGTCGTTGCTGTCGTCGGCAACGGCGCGAGCGTGTCGCTCGACCCAGCTCCGCCACCACAGGCAACAAGTGTGGTCAGCACTCCGAGAGCCAAACCTAGACGAATCAATTGACGCATATCTACAGTCTGCCCGATCAACGGATCAGAGTGTCGGCTTGGTTGCCACGCTCGATGAGTCGTAAGCCACCCTCACCACCAGTTTCAAAAACTGTTACTGAAGCATTGTCCAAACTGTCAATCACCAAACGGTCGTCGCCAAGGCATGAACCAATCACCGCATTGATCGCAATGAAGTGACTGAAAATCACCGTGTCGGTTGGGCATTGGGCCACATAGCGCACGACATCATCGCGAAAATCGGTATACGGCGCACCAAGTTCACCCCAGGTGCCGGCCATTGCTGCCCGTAGCCATTCGATGCGTTCGCCCAACTCATATCCAGCGGGCGAAGGAATTTCGGTCACCAACGGCTCAACAGTCACTGCCGCGTGGTCCCAAAGGTTGGCCAAAAAGCCTGCTGTTTCTTGACACCGCTTCATGGGGCTTGACACCAATGCCATGCGCGACAACAGTGCCAATCGTTGTGCAGTAGCCGAGGCTTGCTCACGACCGATCTCATCTAGACCAGGGTCGACATCGGTATCCCAACCAGCAGCGGCGCGCCCATGTCGCACCATGTAGACGCGACTCACATGAACCAGCCCCTCGGCGCACCGCCAGGCTGACCAACTTCAATGAAGAACTCTTCGCCGAAGGCAACCGCAAATATGTCTGGAGGCATCTGCAAAAACATGCTGCTGTCGGTGACTTGGCTCGCGTGACACATAATCGATGCACGCTTCACCTGAACGAACTCACTCACGTCAACAGCCATGGTGATGTCATCTTGGAGCGTTCCAAAAGGATTGCCATCATCAGCCGGCGCCTCTGGATCAAAGTCTCCGCCACCCATTTGCTCCATCAACTGCGCAATGCGCGTACGGTTCATCGTTGATTCAAGCACGCGAATGTTTTGTCCATTGCCAATTGCAATATCGGCCGCACGATGACCAACGCGATGCACTTGAACGTGATCGGGATGACCATAGCCACCATGCCAGTCGTAGCAAGTGAACACATCGGCTTGTTCGTCGTGCAAAATCTTGGCTAACGCCTGAGCCGCAATCTCAACATCGGCAGCAATAAATGAATTCGGCTCTTTGTTTTGCGGCCAGCCAGTCATTCCACTGTCGTGATAGCCCAACCAATACACCTTTTTGACACCCAGCACTTGGGCCGAGCGCTCTGTTTCTGCCATACGACGATCGTGTAGTGCTTCACCTTCGGCAAGATCATCTGGCGTTTCGCCATGCCGACCATCGGTGCCCATCACTAAGACAACTCGATGGCCCTCAGCAGCAGCGCGAGCGATTGAACCGCCCGTTGCTATTGATTCATCGTCTGGATGGGCATGAAAACAAACAAGTGTGCTCACGCGTCAACAACCGCTCCTGAAGCCAACAACTTTTCAATTTCACTTGAGCCAAAGCCCCAACCTTCGAGAATTTCTCGTGAGTGTTGACCGGGATGCGCAGGTGGTCGCGACACCGACGGCACCGTGCGAGAGAAGCGAGGTGCTGGAGCAGGCTGCTTTGTGCCAGCGATATCAATGATCATGTTGCGCTCAACGTTGTGCGGGTGCGCAGCAGCCTCGCTCATTGTCAACACGGGAGCAAAACAAACATCGGTGGTTTCCATAATGGCGCACCATTCGTCGCGAGTCTTTGACTTGAAGACTTCGGCAATGCGCTTCTTCAAGTGCGGCCACTGCGACTTATCCATTTGCTTAGCGAACTCAGGATCGGAATCAAGTCCGGTGAGTTGTAACAACTGCGCATAGAACTGCGTCTCGATTGAACCAATCGAGATGTACTTACCATCTTTGCATTCGTAGGCGTCGTAGAAGTGCGCACCAGTGTCGAGCAAGTTGGTTCCGCGAGCGTTTTCATCATGTGCGCCCATTTGTGAGAAGGCCCAGAACATCGTCATCAATACAGAAGTGCCGTCAACCATTGCGGCGTCGACTACTTGACCCTTATTGCTCTTGCTCGCTTCAAGCAATGCACATACCACACCAAATGCTAAGAACATTCCACCTCCACCAAAGTCTCCGACCATGTTCATAGGAGGTACTGGTCCTTCGCCCGCACGACCAAAGTGAGCCAAAGCGCCAGCGAGCGAGATGTAGTTGATGTCGTGCCCAGCAGCCTGTGCGTACATTCCTGTTTGACCCCAACCGGTCATACGACCAAAAACCAATTTCGGATTTCGTGCCAAACACACATCGGGTCCAATACCGAGACGCTCCATGACGCCCGGTCGGAAACCTTCAAGCAATGCGTCGGCTGATTCGACAAGCTTGAGCAGAGTCTCAACGCCTTCGGGGTTCTTGAGATCGATCGCAATGTTTTGGCGACCACGTTGCAAGATGTCAAATGCTGGACCCTCTGGGGCCGGACCACGAACTGCCTGTGCCCGCTCGACGCGAATGACCTCAGCGCCCATGTCGGACAACATCATGGCGGCAAAGGGGCCAGGCCCGATGCCAGCAATTTCTACGATACGAAAACCTGTGAGTGGACCAGTCATTCCTTCATCGTATTCAGTGTCCAGTGGCGCGCTGCCATTCGGCAAGTTTCATATGCGCCGTCATGGCACCGGTCACCAGTGGCAAGAGAGGTTCGGGAAGATCATGACCCATATCAGCCACGAACAAGAACGTCGATCCAGGCACTAGTTCAGCGGTTCGCTTACCACCATCGGGCGGCAGCAACGTGTCGTCTTCGCCGTGTATCACCAAGGTCGGGGTCTGCAGTTTTTGTAATTGTTCTGCTCGAGACCCACTGGCATAGATTGCCGCCAATTGGCGACTTGACCCTTCGGGATAAAAAGATCGGTCAAAAGCCCGCGCCGCTTCACGTTTCACGGCCGCTTCATCGAAGTAACGCTTCGATTGCCACACGCGATACTTCGGACTCGCGTCGATGTAGGCCTGGCGTTCGGTGGGCGGCGGCCCCAGCAAGACATCCGCTGCTTCAGCAGTCGGTGCCCCAAACTCAAATTCGCCCGTTACCGAAAACAACGAAATCAACGATTGAGCCCTCTCGGGGTGTTCAATCACCAGAGTTTGCGCAATCATGCCGCCCATTGATGCACCCAAAATGTGGGCCGTATCAATATTGAGATGATTCAGCAGTTCAATTGCGTCCTGCGCCATATCAGACAAGGTGTACGGAACTGGTGGTAGTTCTTGACCACTCAATGCCGCCGCAACGACTGCGTTCGGATCAACAACCACGCCATCAAGTTTGGTGGAGAGCCCGCAGTCGCGATTATCAAAACGAATCACATAAAAACCTTGATCGACCAACATCTGACAAAACTGATCTGACCAGTTAATGAGCTGGGCGCCAAAACCCATGATTAACAAAACTGCTGGGTCGGTCGCCTTCCCCATGGTTTCGTATTCAAGGGTGATCGGCCCAACGTTTGCCGGAATGTGCGCTTGTGCCATGCCCGCGACAATAGCCATCTCGTCACCTTGCCACCATCATCACAACGACTACCGTTGGCGTATGACTTCTGGAATGTTCCCGCACATGCGCTTTGGCGTTCACACCGGATTACAACACACCACGTACGACGTTCTCCGTCCAGCCTGGCGCAAGATCGAAGACCTTGGCTTTGATTGGATCTCAATTTGGGATCACTTCTATGGCGCAACTGGCAAGCCCGACGATGCAGCCTGTTTTGAAGCCGTGGCGATGCACGCGGCATTGGCGGCCGAAACCAGTCGGGTCCGCGTCGGTTCATTGGTGTACTCAGTTGGCTATCGCCACCCTTCAGTACTCGCCAAAATGATTACTGCGATTGATCACATTTCGGGCGGACGCGCCGACATGGGTCTTGGCGCAGGTTGGGCACAAGTTGAATACGAGGCCTACGGCATTCCATTCCCCGGAGTCAAAACTCGTATGGATCAACTTGAAGAAGCGGCGCAATGCGTTCGCGGCTTACTGCACGACGAGGTCACCAACTTTTCAGGCGAATGGTTCAAACTCACCAACGCTCGCAACGAACCTCGCCCCATTCAAAAGAAGATTCCGATTTGGGTTGGTGGCGGTGGAGAAAAACGAACGCTGAACATCACCGCCAAATACGCCGACGGATGGAATGTTCCGTTTGTTTCACCTGAAGCTTTCGCCCACAAAAGTTCGGTTCTCACTCAGCATTGCGAATCAATCGGCCGCGATCCAAAAGAAGTGAAGCGTACGGTCAATGTTGGCATCGCCTGGACCGAAGAAAGTTTGCAATCACAATTTGGCATGCTTGCCGAAGGTGTACGACCTGGCGTGTTAACTGGCAGCGACGAACAGGTCATTGATCGCATCGGTCAATATGTCGCTGCTGGTGCCGAGCAAATCAACTTGGCGCTTCGTGCACCATTTGACATGGAATCGGTTGAGCGCTTCAGCAAGACCCTGAAGTTGGCGTGAACGAAACACTCAACGTTTCAGCACCGGGTCGCGTCAATCTGATTGGCGATCACACCGACTACACCGGCGGCCTCGTGATGCCGATGACGCTTGATGCACGCACCACCGTGATCGGTCAAGCAAACACAAGTCGCGTCTGGAATCTTGTCTCGCATCATGAAGCGGAACCGGTCTCAATTGAGCTGCCAGTTGTTGACCCACGTTCAATAACACCACCGTGGGGACGCTATGTGGCGGGCGTCTTATACGACTTCAACAAACTTGGTTATGAGATTCCTGGCTTCACTGGTGAAATTGACACCACAATTCCAATTGGATCAGGTTTGTCGTCAAGTGCTGCCCTCGAAATAGCGATCGCGCGAATCGTCATTTCTATAACCGAGATTGCAATGTCAGAAACTGATCTTGCCTTACTCTGCCAACGCGCTGAACATATTGCCTCGGGTGTCCCCTGCGGAATCATGGACCAACTGTGCATCGCGGTCGGACGAACCAATACTGCGACACTTATCAATTGCCACACGCTTGATGTTCAACACGTCGCAATGCCCGAAGAAATCGAAGTTGTCACCCGATTTATCTCGCAACGCACTCTTGCGGGCAGCGAGTACGCAGGTCGCGTCAATGACTGTCACGCGATTGAATCAATCATTGGCCCGTTGCGATTAGCAACGACGAATAATCTGTCACACCTCAATGATGATCGCCTCGTGCGTCGAGCGAGACATGTCATATCCGAGAATCAACGTGTTCGCGATTTCGCTCAAGCACTCACCAAGAAGGATTTCGTCGAGGCTGGTCGCCTGATGACCGAAAGCCACGTAAGTTTGGCTAACGATTACGAAACCTCAAACTCAATCATGGATCAAGCAGTCAATTCAATGCTGCGCGAATCAGGTTTTCTAGGTGCCCGCATCACGGGTGGTGGCTTTGGCGGCTGCATCGTCGGGATCCGCCTCCGAGACTGATCAACTCTCGAGGAGTCGGCGCTTCTGTGACTCAAAATCTTCAGCCGAAATTGAACCGCGGTCGCGGAGACCTTCCAGTTTTTCCAGTTGAGTCGCGACATCGTTGCCACCTGCCACGTTGACGCTGAACGAACGCTTTTGGTTATCTTCCATTTGCATGTGAATGAGATTTTGCACTTTGTCGGGATGCGAAACATCGGTAAAGCGCTGTTGACCGTCCTCTCCGCCAGATTCAATGAGTAAGTCGCCTGCACCAATGATGCGCTCAAAGATTCCTTGTTTGAAGTTCACGTTGTTCACACGTTCGAGCGGTATTTCGATTCCGGCTTTGCCGATGACACCGTGACGATAAATCAAACGGTCTGACGTGATCACAAAATATGTCGTCCGCCATTTTAGGTAACGCACGATCACCCACACCAAAGTGCCTAAGGCAATGACACCAATTGGATAGGTCAAAAATGGCTTTGGGTCGTCCTGATATTTACCAAACACAAACAGCCATAAAATCCCCGAAACCGTAAAAGAACTCACCGACTCGGCGAAGTACCACCAATGCGGATTCAGATCGAGGGCCACCGACTCATCAGGATTCAAAAGTTTGGCGGGATAAGGCATGCACCTGACCTTAGTTCGGCACCCATGCCCTACGATGACGGGGTGTCTGATACGGCCCTCACGAACGAACTATTACAGGGACTTGACCCCACTCAGCAGGCCGCAATTACATCTGGCGCTCCCCTCTTGGCAGTCATCGCCGGCGCCGGATCTGGCAAAACGGGCGTCCTCACGCGTCGAGTGGCATACCGGTGCTTAACCGAGACCGCCGACGCTTCACACGTTGCCGTTTTAACTTTCACGCGCCAAGCAGCCAACGAATTACGCCGACGCCTCCGAGCCCTCGGATTGCGCGACACCATCATCGCGGGAACTTTCCACTCAGTTGCTCTCGGCTTGTTGCGACAGCGTTGGGATGAACAAGGGAAAAGCCACCCGGCCGTCGTCGCCGATCGTCGTCGCCTCATCGGCGAAGTCATCGGAGCAAAACGAACTGCGAATATCAACGATTTGTCTGCCGACATTGATTGGGCTCGTTCGCGAAACATCACCGCCGATAGATACGCATCGGTAATCCAATCAAGTGGTCGTCGCTCGTTAGCCCCCGTGGCCGATGTCGCCAAAGTGATGAGTGATGTTCAATTACTCAAACGCAAACGTAGCGTCATAGATCTCGATGACTTGTTGTCTCTCACGATTGATGCAATGCGCGATGACAACAACTTCGCCAACATCGTGCATTGGAAAATCCGTCATCTCTTTGTCGACGAAGCTCAAGACTTAAACCCATTACAACTCGCAGTGCTTGATCAGTGGCGAGTTGGTCGTGACGATCTCACACTTGTTGGCGACCCATCACAATCGATCTATGGATTCAACGGCGCTGATCCATCGGTGCTGACTGCACTTGAACAACGATTTCCTGGCATTGAAGTGATCAGACTTTCAGCGAACTATCGCTGCACGCCACAAGTAGTCCAAGCCGGACTGCGCGCACTCTCTCGTCTTCCGACACCACCGCCACAACTCTTTTCCACGCGACCCGACGGACCACCTGTACAGATCTACGGATTTGATGATGAAAAAGTCGAGGCAATCGGAATTGCCCAAATTATTGAATCGTGGCGCACCCCGTCATCTCGTTGGCGCGACTTTGCAGTTCTCGCACGCACCAATGCTCAACTGGCCCCCATTCGTGATGCACTGACATCCCGCGATATTCCAACTCGCATTGTTGGCTCGGTTGCCGCTGATCCGATCCAACGGGCAGCTCGCGAAGTCGGCGACCTTCCGAGTTCAACCAGAATCTCAACATGGTCGCGTGACGCCCGAGCCCCACTTGCCGAAGATTCACTTGAAACCGAAGAGGATCTCGTGGCCCGCCGACGTGTGGCCGATGCTGTTGACGAATTCTTGGCAGAAGGAGGAGGCGACGGACGAACATTTTTGGCATGGGTGCGCACCAATCGTCCCTTTGAAGATGACCGTTATCAGGACACCGTTGAAATTTTGACCTTCCACGGAGCCAAGGGACGTGAATGGGACAACGTCGTCTTGGCAGGATGCGAACAAGGACTCATTCCACACTCATCAGCGAAATCCCCTGCCGAAACCGCTGAAGAAATTCGCTTGGCATATGTGGCCATGACCCGTGCCGCCGATCGTCTTGCGATTACACATGCCCGTTCCCGTAGGGGGCGCTCGAGAACACGAAGCCCCTTCGTTGACGGCGTTGACATCGCTGTCGTTGTCGCTCCACCTTCGGCCGACTATGTGCGCGACCAAACGTTGCGCCGCCAAGAGTTCGACCCACATGACTACGTTTACGACGAACTAGTTCAGTGGCGCACGAATGCTGGTCGGGTTGCCAATCTTGACCCACTGATCTTTTGTTCAGACGACGTCCTCCGCCGAATCGCGCAAGCACGCCCGACGACAAGCGAAGAACTAGCAGCCATTGATGGATTTGGCCAACCAATGAGTCAGCGCGTCGGTCATCGAGTGTTGGCCGCGATACAACGCGGCATCATTCAATCGCAACAGTGATTATTCGCGAGTTTGTCGATCGTTGTTGAGTGCAGCGAATTTCTCAGCCTTCACCGAAATGAAAGTACCAACTGCTTGAGCGCACAGGCGATCGCCCGCATAAATTTCGCCTGACGTCAGAATCTTGCGACCATTAATGCCGTCAAAACGACCAGTCACCTTCAGCGGTTGATGTAACGGCGTTGGCGAACGGTATGTCACTTCAAGCCGACCAGTCATTCCTGGCGCCCCCGACAACGCTTGAGCGAAACCCAGCACTTCGTCAAATATCGCTGCAATCAAACCACCATGCAAGCAGCCTGGAGGTCCTTCATAGGCGTCTCCATAAGTGACGGTCGCGATAATCTCAGTCGCGGTACTTTCAAGTTCAATCAAACCGGCCAAACCATTTAATGGTCCAGTGACCGGACTGTGACTGATGAACCCGTGAGTCGCTCCCCCAACTGCGCCTTCGGCGCTCGCGTGATACGAACGCCCATGGGGCCCAGTTGCGAGTAAAGCAGCTGCTTGCTCAAGCAGATTGGCGGCCTGAGCGAACTGATCACTATGCGCCGTCGATGTTGCTGAATGTTGCAATACTTCGCGCGTCGCATTAGCTAAACGAAGTCGCGGATTATTCGGGTCGTGCATTGCGACGCGATGCCTCGGCAGAGCCAACGGCGAAGGAATTACCGACTCATTTGGGTTTGACCAAACTGATCGATCAGTTTCGGGATTGTTTTCTTCAGACATCAATATCCACCAGTACTGGAGCATGATCGCTCGGCTTTTCACCTTTACGAGCCTGACGATCAACGATCGTCCAACGAGCCTTAGTAGCCACTGATGGTGTTGCCAAAATTAAGTCGATACGCATTCCCTTGTTTTGATTGAATCCACCGGCTCGATAATCCCACCACGAAAACAATTTGTCATCGGGATGATGTTCACGAAAGACATCAACCATTCCCCAAAACTCAAGGTCGCGTAAGACTTGGCGTTCTGCTTCACTCACGTGCGTCGCACCCACAAAATCGGCAGGGTTGTACACATCAATGTCGGCTGGAGCGATGTTGTAATCACCAGTCACGACCACGGCGCTACTTGGCTGAGTATCTGCATTGAGATGATCAATCAATCGCTTCATCCACGCCAACTTGTAGTGGTAATGATCGTGATCTAATTCGCGACCGTTCGGCACATACACCGAGCTCACCCGTATTCCGCCACATGTCGCGGTCACCAGACGAGCTTCAGCATCAAGCGGTTGACCATCTGCAAAATTGCGTACGGGATTTTCGAGTCCGACTTTGCTCAGAATTGCGACACCGTTCCACTGACCTTGGCCATGGTGAATTGACTCATAGCCCATCTCGGCGAAATGTTCGGTTGGAAACGCATCTTCGGCCATTTTGGTTTCTTGCATGCACACCACGTCTGGTTGCACATCGAGCAACCATTCATCGACACGTGGCATTCGTGCCCGTAGTGAGTTGACATTCCAAGTAGCGAGACGCACAAGAGAACCGTAGGCGATCAGTGACCCTCAAGTCACTTACGGCGAGGGGCAGTCTTTGTCGCGACTTTTTTAGCGACGGCTTTCTTGGCTGCCGCCGCCTTCTTGACCGGAGCAGCCTTCTTTGCTGGCGCAGACTTCTTCGCTGGCGCCGCCTTCTTGACAACAGCTTTCTTGACCGGAGCAGCCTTCTTTATCGGCGTGGCTTTCTTGACTGGAGCGGCTTTCTTTGCTGGCGCAGACTTCTTCGCTGGCGCCGCCTTCTTGACCGGAGCAGCCTTCTTTGCTGGCGCAGACTTCTTCGCTGGCGCCGCCTTCTTGACAACAGCTTTCTTCTTCGATTTCGACGCGATCTCTGACACTGACTTCGTGGTCGGGACCAGATCAATACTGCGACGGCCGGCGATGATTTCGACGATTTCAAGAGTCACGCTTTCGCCAAGTTGCATTACCTCTCGGGCCGAGCGCGGCGGAGGACTACCCAAGAGACGCAAGGGAACGTATCCACGGACATCGCCAAGGGTGACGTATGCGCCGTGCGACGAATAACTCTCAACGATTCCTACGACGACAGAGCCGACGGTGTTCTTTTCAACAAATTGCAAAAATGGCAAGATGTCATTGACTGATTTTGAGTTATCAATTTTCTTCGCTGGCAAAGTTGCGCCAGGTGGCAACGACTTCGGCACTGGCATTGGCTTCATCGCTTCGGCGCTCACCTTGACTTTGGCGACACCTTTGCCCGGCTTGTCAGACGATGGCTGCGACTCACGGATCGCGCGGCGACTCTTCTCGCCGCGCACTGGGGTACGATTCACGAACACCCAACCCACATTTGGAACAGGTTTACCGCCAATTAAGCGACCTTCGTCAAACAGCCACTCGTACTGCCCGTGAAATTCTTGGTAACTATCGTTCGACAGAATTGATGCACCAACTTTTTCAGCGATGCTCAAAACGAATCCATCACCACGACCAACAGTTCCAGCTGGTGGGGTGACGAGTTCGTTATGTTCAACCGCCTTGTCAAAAGCGGTGACTTCTTTGGGATCAATGCGATGACCAAAAGTTGCATCAACAATGACCGTGATGACCGCTTTGGGATGATCGTTGATGAAAGCCATGACGGCATCGTTAAGTTGCTTCAGACTGGGCTTCGAACGGCCCTCTGTAGCAATGTTCGAACCGTCCACAATGACGTGTTTGAGGGCGGCGGGCTTAGGAGACATATCCCTTCTAGTGAACCACTAATGGGGCTCTGAGGTGGGGATAGCCCTACGATCATGGGTGTGACTCGTACGACCACTATTTCGGCAGTTCTCTGGGATTTTGGGGGCGTGATCCTGAGCAGCCCTTTTGAGGCGTTTAACCGCTTTGAGACCGCCCAGGGACTCCCCCTTGACACCATTCGGACCATCAACGCCACCAATCCCGACGACAACGCCTGGGCGCATTTCGAGCGCAGCGACATTTCCGCGGCCGAATTTGACCAGGCTTTTGCCAAAGATGCTGCAGCCGCCGGATTCAACATTCGGGGTTACGACGTTTTATCTCTTCTTAAGGGCGAAATTCGGCCAGAAATGGTCCATGCCCTCGACCTAGTCAAGGCCGCCGGGTTCAAGACCGCTTGTCTGACCAACAACATGGTCGGAGGAGACGGTCTGACCCAATTTCCCGAAAATAGTCGTGAAGCCGCCATTGATCTCATCATGGAGCGTTTTGATGCAGTCGTTGAAAGCTCGAAAGTTGGCTGCCGGAAGCCGGAAACCCGGTTTTACGAAATCGCCTGTGAACTACTTGACGTGCAACCGACCGAGTGCGTCTTCCTCGACGACCTCGGAATCAATCTGAAGCCGGCTGCAGCCATGGGAATGCAGACCATCAAGGTGCTCGGCGCCGACAAGGCCATCAGCGACCTTGAAGTCATCCTCGGAATTGATCTGCGTTAAAAACCCTCAGAGGCCTTGGAAAGTTTCGTCCATCAGGTCGGCAAGTTCTTGATCATGAACGATCTTCGAACCAGTTGCGGGACTTCCGCTTTCGACACGCGCCACTTGACGTAGGTCGTAACCCTGTTCTTTGACTCGCCAGAAGCGATGCTCAACAAATGTCCAAGCGCCCATATTGAGCGGTTCTTCTTGTAGCCAAACAACTTCTTTGGCGTTCGGATAATGCTTTAAGACATCCATCATCTGTTCGATAGGGAATGGATACAACTGCTCAACACGAACAATTGCTGCAGCGGCCTGACGCTTGTCGCGTTCGGCGAGTGCATCCCATACGACCTTGCCCGAACAGAACACCACGCGCTTCACGCTCGCCGCATCGGTCACGAAAGGATCGTCAAGTACTTCTTGGAATGACGTACCTGGTTCAAGATCGGAGATCTTTGAGCGAACTTCTTTCATTCTCAATGGTCCCTTGGGAGTAAAGATCACCAAAGGCTTACGAATCTCGCGGTGCATCTGGCGACGCAACACGTGGAAAAACTGTGCAGCTGTCGTGGCATTCACAACTTGAATGTTGTCCTCTGCACACAAGGTCAAGAAGCGTTCGATACGCGCCGAACTATGTTCGGGGCCTTGGCCTTCGTAACCGTGTGGCAACAACATGACGAGAGCATTGTGTTGCCCCCATTTGTCTTCGGCGGCCACCAAATACTGGTCAATGATGATTTGTGCACCGTTGACGAAGTCACCAAATTGTGCTTCCCACAAAACCAATGCTTCAGGATTGGCATGGGCATATCCGTATTCAAAACCAAGCGCGGCATATTCGCTGAGCAGCGAGTCGTACACCCAGAACTTTTCGGCACCCGGCAACTCGGATAGCGGAATCCAAACCCGTTCGGTGTTGTTATCTACTAAGGCCGAGTGACGGTGACTGAACGTGCCACGACGTGAGTCTTCTCCGGCCAACCGCACCGGAACGCCTTCGGTGACGAGTGAGCCGTAGGCCAACAGTTCGGCTGTTGCCCATTCGACTTCACTTTGCTCGTTGTATATCTTTGAGCGCAGCTCGAACTGCTTACCTAATTTCGGATGGACCGTAAAGCCCTCGGGATAATTGGTGAGCTGTGCAAAGACTTTGTCGAGCACTGCTCGTTGAACACCGGTGTCAACATGCGGCAAAACGCCAACAGGCTTCGGCGGCTTGGCAACCTTGGTCGGAACAGGAGCATGCGAACGAGTTTGATCAAGCGCTATTTGCAACTTGCCCTGGAAATCGTTGAGGGCTTGTTCGGCTTCTTCAAGCGTGATATCGCCGCGACCGACCAACGTTTCGACATACAACTTACGAACACTGCGCTTTTCAGCAATGGCCTTGTACATGAGTGGTTGCGTATAGCTGGGGTCATCACCTTCGTTGTGACCATGACGGCGGTAACACACCATGTCAATAACAACGTCTTTATGGAAACGCTGACGATATTCCCATGCGAGTCGAGCGACGCGAACGCAAGCTTCGGGGTCGTCGCCATTGACGTGAAAGATCGGTGCTTGAACTGTCTTGGCGACGTCGCTGCAATACAACGACGAACGAGCGAACTGTGGCGAGGTTGTGAAACCAATTTGGTTGTTAATAATGAGGTGAATGGTTCCACCAACGCGATATCCGTTGATATCGCTCATGCCTAAACATTCGGCGACAATGCCCTGGCCAGCAAACGCAGCATCACCGTGGATCAAAATTGGCAATGCCGGGAAAGACCCTGGCGGATCGATCTGGTCTTGACGCGCACGGATCATGCCGAGCACCAACGGGTCAACAGTTTCCAGGTGACTCGGGTTGGCTGCGAGTTCAATCTTGATTGATGCGCCACTCGGGTTGACGTACTGACCCGACGCACCTAAGTGGTACTTCACATCGCCAGAACCTTGAACTGTCGACGGGTCAACGTACCCTTCAAATTCTCCGAAGATACTGTCGAGACTCTTGCCCATCACGTTGGCCAAGATGTTGAGGCGACCACGGTGCGCCATACCAACAACTGCCGAATCGAGCCCAGCTGAAGCGGCACGTGACAAAATCTCGTCAAGTATCGGCACTGCGCTTTCGGCACCTTCAAGACCGAAACGCTTGGTTCCGACATACTTCGTTGCCAAGAACTTCTCGAATGCTTCAGCGGCATTTAAGCGCTCAAGCACCCGATGCTTTTCTTCTTTTGACAACTGGAACTGCACACCTTCGAAATGACTTTGCACCCAACGCTGTTCATCAGTGTCTTGAATGTGCATGTATTCAACGCCGATACTTCGGCAATAGGCGTCACGCAAAACGTGCAACAATTCGCCCAACGGTAAGCGATTAGTACCAGCGACACCGCCAGTTAAGAATTCGCGATCAAGGTCCCAAATGGTGAGCCCATACGTTGCGGGGTCAAGCTCGACCGGCAACTTTGGTTCTTTCCAACGCAAAGGATCAATGTCGGCAATGAGGTGACCGCGCACACGGTGAACGCGAATCAATGTTGCAATCTGCATCTGCTTGTGCAGATTCGATTCTTCACGATCAAGTGGGTTGACGTCGGTACGCCACTTCACTGCTTCGTACGGAACTTCAAGGCTCTTGAAGACACCTTCATAGAAGCCGTGCTCACCCAACAACAGTTCATGAACGCGCTTCAAGAACATGCCGCTTTCGGCACCTTGAATGATGCGATGGTCGTACGTGCTGGTGACAGTAACAACCTTTGAAATACCAAGAGTTCCGAGGGCCCGTTCATCGGCACCCTGGAATTCGGCCGGATAATCAATAGAACCAACACCAACAATGACACCTTGACCAGGCATCAAACGCGGCACACTTTGCACCGTTCCAATCGTGCCGGGGTTCGTCAGACTGATCGTTGCGCCTTGAAAGTCAGCCACGGTGAGTTTGTTCTGCTTGACCTTGCGCACCAAATCTTCGTAAGCCACCAAGAATTCAGCAAATGAAAGTCGGTCAGCTTCGCGCAATACCGGAACGACCAGTGTGCGACTGCCATCTGACTTCGCAACGTCAACGGCGAGACCCATACTGATGTGTTGATGGCGCGTTACGCGGGGCTTCCCGTCAGCGCCTTCAGAAAAGCCACTGTTCATTGCCGGAACTGCATCAGCAATCGCTCGCACAATGGCATAGCCGATGAGGTGCGTGAAACTTATTTTGCTTTGGCCAGAACGACTGCGATAGCCGTTGATCACGCTGCGGTTCACCTCAAGCAATTTGGCGGGCACGTTGCGGAAACTCGTTGCGGTCGGAACCGTGAGACTGCGTTCCATATTTGACACGATGGCTAGACCAGCGCCGCGAATCGGTTCACTCAAGTCTTCGCTTGGTGCGACTGTCGTCGATGATGTGGCCGCAGCGGCAACTGCCGCCGTTCCGTTGGTTGAGACCGCTTGCGGTGCAGTCGCCACCACTGCTTCAGCAACGGGATGAGTCACCGCCGCCACTGCAGTTGCCATCGACTTGTAGTCCGAGAAGAATTCCTGCCACGACTCACCGACCAATGCAGGGTCAAGACGGTATTGCTCGTACATCTCCTCAACGAGCCACGAATTGGCTCCAAAGTCGGGAGTGGACGCATTGGTAGGAATCAGCGCTTCAGACATCGTTGAAAACTGTACCCCGATTGACATGTCTGCCTGCGGTGCATTGATCCCCCAATCAGCAAACTTGACGAGCGTCACGCATCGCGGGACAACTGTCGTTTGATTTTCGCAAGTAGTTACTTGTATATTTCTGATATGCGTTTTCTTCGCCCCATCACCGCCACTGTTTTCGCCGCCTCACTCGTGGTCCTCAGTTCATGCGGAGGATCGTCATCAAGCACCCCTGATTACACCATCCCCGCTGACGCTGGATTAGTTGTCAAAGCCGTTCCAACCATCCGCTGGGATGCCAAGGAATACGCCGCCACGGCTGGCGAGATCAAAGTCTTTTTGGCTAACGATGACAATGTGAAGCACATCTTGGTTGTACTTCAAGACGACAAAGTAGTCGGCGACCTCGAACTGGTCGTCAATAAGCGAGGCGATTTTGACGAAGGAACGATCAATCTCGAAGCCGGTGAGTACCGCATCTATTGCACCATTCCTGGACATGGCGGAATGAACAGCACACTCACTGTTTCCTGAACAAGTTTTTGAGAATCAAAGAGGGCCGCCCCATTGGGGCGGCCCTCTTTTTCAATTCTGAATGTCTATCAGTTCTTAACGGCTCAGGCCTGGAGGAAAATCTCACCCAAGATGTAGAGCACGACCCACAAAGCGACCGACGCGTACATGGCATTTTTGTGATTCTCGTATGGCCACAACAACTTGTTGGTTGTCGCGGTTCCACCCAATTTGCCGAGACAGTTGAGCTCAAGAATTGCACCAATCACCAGCGAAATAATCACGAAAGTCCAGGCCTTGCCAGCATCTTGGCCGTCATAGAGAGGGCCGAAGAAGTGCGAAGCACCAACCATGTAGAACAACATTGACAACGAAAAAACCATGTTTTGACGGCTTGCAAGCACCGCACGACGACCAGCAGCTGGTGCGTCTGGGTTAGCTTCGCCACCAGCAAGAACGTTGGCGGCGTTGGCCAAAACGATCTTCTGGTTCTTCCAGATGACCATCCACACGTTGGCGGCCATGACGATTCCAAAAATCATGCCGACGAAAATTGCTGAGTTGTGAGGAAGACCGTAAGTCGATGTCTCGCTCATGAAATCCTGCATGTAATTCTCGGTCACGCCAATGATCAAAAGACCAAGGACGAGCGTGACGACCGCTGCCCAGCGGAACCACCACAAGGCACGACGAGCGAGTTTGTCGATCGAGATATTGCGTGCTTTTCCTTCGTCACCGTAAGCAGCGAACGCCGGAACCTGGACGACATTGAAGTAGTACAGCAAACCAATCCAAGTGATTCCTGCCAAAACGTGTAGCCAGCGTGTCAAGAACGCCAGACCTTCTTGCGTAAAGATTTCCATGATGAATTCCTCCAAATAGACCTGCGTCGCTCAATGGCAACGACCCATCGTCACGGACAGGCGTAGTCAAAGTACCAAACAACCTGCCTCAAGTGGGTGATGTCAGCAGGTAACGAGACACATTTGCCGACTATCCTTGCCCCCTGGAGGTCATTTATCCATGGCTCATGAGTTCATCTACACCTGTTACAAACTGGCTCGGCATTACCCACCCGACCGCACAGTTCTGGAAAACATCTCGTTGTCGTTCTACCCTGGCGCCAAAATCGGCGTTATTGGTTCAAACGGCTCCGGAAAGTCCAGCCTGTTGCGCATCATGGCGGGCCTTGACGATGGTTTTTCGGGCGACGCTCGCCTGACCCCTGGTTTCAGCGTGGGCTATTTGGCCCAAGAGCCTCAGCTTGATCCCGACAAAGACGTTCTCGGCAATGTGATGGACGGCGTTGCTCCGGTCAAGGCGCTGCTCGATCGTTATAACGAAGTGATGGCCATGTGGGGCGACCCCGATGCCGATTATGAAAAGGTCGGAGCCTTGCAGGCCGACCTTGAAGACAAGATTGCTGCGGCCGACGCCTGGAGCCTTGATCGCAACGTTGAGATCGCGATGGACGCATTGCGCTGTCCCCCAAACGATTCTGATGTCACCAAATTGTCTGGTGGTGAACGCCGCCGCGTCGCATTGTGTCGCCTGTTGTTAAGCCGTCCCGATTTGTTGTTGCTTGACGAACCCACCAACCACCTTGACGCCGAAAGCGTTGACTGGCTCGAACGTTTCCTCAAGGAATATCCAGGCACTGTTGTCGCGATTACCCACGACCGGTACTTCTTGGACAACGTCGCGAAATGGATTCTTGAACTCGATCGCGGTCGCGGTTTCCCGTTTGAAGGTAACTACACCAGTTGGCTTGAACAGAAACAAGAGCGAATTGCCCGCGAAGAAAAAGGCAACGAAAATCGTCGCCGCACTCTTGAGCGCGAACTCGAATGGGTACGCATGTCACCCAAGGCTCGTCAGGCCAAAGGTAAAGCGCGTTTGTCGGCGTACGAGAAATTGCATGCCGAAGCCGAAGTCGCTGATCGCGGTCCGAGCAAACTTGAAATCATGATCCCTGCCGGTGGACGCCTTGGCGACACCGTCATCGAAGTCAAAGGTCTCACCAAGGGCTTTGGCGATCGCCTATTGATTGAAGATTTGACGTTCTCGCTGCCACCCGCAGGCATTGTGGGCATCATCGGACCTAACGGCGCAGGCAAGACAACCTTGTTCCGAATGTTGACGGGCCAAGAAGCTCCTGGCGCCGGCGAAATCACGGTCGGACACACCGTGCAATTGGCGTACGTTGATCAAAGCCGCGATTCGCTCGATGACAACGCGACGGTCTACGAAGAAATCACCGGCAACATCGAACATATGAAGGTTGGCAACCGCGAAATCAACGGGCGCGCGTACGTTGCTTCGTTCAACTTCAAAGGAAGCGACCAACAAAAGAAAGTTGGCGATCTTTCAGGCGGTGAGCGTAACCGCGTACACTTAGCCAAATTGTTGAAGACCGGTGGAAACGTTCTACTTCTTGACGAACCAACCAACGACCTCGACGTTGACACCTTGCGTGCGCTTGAAGATTCGCTGGAAGCGTTTCCTGGCTGTGCAGTAGTGATTAGTCACGATCGCTGGTTCCTTGACCGCATCGCCACTCACGTTTTGGCGTTTGAAGGCGATAGTCAAGTGCGTTGGTTTGAAGGCAACTTCAGCGAATACGAAGCCTGGCGCAAAAAGGAAATTGGCTCAGCCGCCGATCAACCTCACCGCATCAAGTACAAGCCTTTGGCCCGTTGATGAATACCAGTCCAGCAGTACGCGCCATTCGCATCGCTTGCGCGGTGATCTTTGTGATGTGTATCGCCGGGTTGATCATTTCCTCAATTGCTGGCAATAACGAAGGTTGGGTCTTAAGCATCGGCGCGTGCGGAGCGAGTGCAGCAATTATCTTGATCGTTGTTTCTCTCGTGACGGCCACAAAACGTATCCCTGAGTTTTCTGATGTTCAAGCCGAGGCCATCGAACAGCGCATCACCCAACTCGTCGCAGCCGGAGTTGATGAAAGCGAATTACGAGAACTCATTCGTTCATCAATTCAGTTGGGTCGAGGACTGTGAGCGAAACTGACCAACAGCTTGCCTCACGAGTAGCCACCGAAGCCGGCGCCATGCTGGTTGAACTACGCGACGAGTTAGTGGCAGTAGGCACTCACTATTGGGATCTCAAAGACGAAGGCGATGTTGCTGGGCATCGTTACATCATGAGCGCATTAACCGCCGCGCGTCCCGATGATGTGATCTTGTCCGAAGAAGCAGCCGACAATCGTCGTCGTCTCAGCGCCGAACGGGTGTGGATCATTGACCCCATTGATGGGACGAACGAATTCGCCGAGCATCCTCGTCATGATTGGGCGATTCATATCGCTCTCTGGGAAGCCGGCGAATTGACCGCTGCCTCTGTTGCACTGCCGACACTCGGAATCACCTTTGATGCCAGCCCCGCCGCAGTCGTTCCCCCATCGACGCGTGCCAAGCCCCTGCTCGTGACATCTCGTTCGCGTAATCCCTACTGCGCCGTCATGGTTGCCAACGACCTCGGATGTGATGTAGCCCGGCTTGGATCAGCGGGAGCCAAGGCTATGGCCATCGTCATGGGCGAGGCCGATATTTATGTTCATGACGGCGGCATGTACCAATGGGACTCGGCCGCCCCATCTGCGGTCGCCAAGGCCGCGGGACTACATGTCAGCCGAATCGACGGTTCACCGTTGAAATACAATCAAGAATCCTTGTGGCTCCCCGACTTCTTGGTTTGTCGCGTCGAGTTTGCTGATGCTGCGCTGAAGGCATTGAACCCGTAAAACAAGTACTCTTTGCCCGTGAAACGTTTTCCGGGAATCGCAATCGCTGGTCTTGCCTCAGTCGCTGCTGGCGCCATTCATGGTGGCGCAATCGGCCTGCATGCCGAGCATCCACAACTGGCCCGCATCTTCATCGTGATGACCTTGTTGCAGTTGGCTTGGGGTGTCGCAATTTTGCTGCGACCCCAACATTGGCTTTTGCCAGTTGGTGTTGTTGTTAATGGTGCAGCTGTTGGCGGTTGGGCACTCACTCGTATTGCCGGCATTTCCTGGATTGACGGCCTCGAGGTTCGCGAGAGCCCGCAAATCGCCGACACATTATGCGCAGGTCTCGGAATTGTCGCGGCAACAGTTGCACTCGCTGCATTGTTGATCGGCGAACGTGAACTTCCACAAGTGCGTCTTGCATTCCCATCCTTTGCAATTCTGTTGCTGACATTGCCCGCCATGTGGAACGGGGCCGCTCATGTTCACAACCACGCAGCCGCGGTTGACGCAAGCGGGAACATCATCGACGAATCGCAACCTCACGGTCACGATGAAGCCAACGTGTCCGTCGCGCAAGTTGCGAACGAAACCATCGCCCAATGGCCGCGCGCTTACGATCCAGCAAGTGGTATTGACATCAGTGGAGTTCCCGGTGTCTCAGTTGACCAAGAACTTCGAGCACGCGACTTGATTGAACAATCTTTGAAACTGCTCCCTCAGTGGGCCGACACCACTACTGCAATCTCGGGCGGCTGGAATTCAATCGGCGATGCTTCAACAGGCTTTGAGCACTACATCAATCGTCGACTGATTGAGGACGACAAATTCCTTGATCCTTCCGCCCCCGAATCTCTGGTGTACAAAGTGGATGGCGACAAGCGAACGCTGGTTTCGGCCATGTTTATTGCCAAAACCGGAGTTGCCATCGATGACCCGGAACTGCTTGATTTTGCTGGCAACTTGATGCAGTGGCACATGCACGACAATTTGTGCTGGACACGCAATGCCGCTGGCATGGCTGTGATCGGCGGAGTCACCGATGCCGATGGCAACTGTCCCCCAGGTTCGGTGCGAGCTGGTGCTGGCAATGCCATGGTGCACGTCTGGATCGCCCCACATCCTTGTGGCCCCTTCGCCGCGCTCGAAGGCACTGGTGCCGGTCGAGCCGACGTCAGCGATGCTGAACGAGTTGATATGTGTAACGAATCGCATGCCCACCCAGATGGTTCGTCGACAAACGGAGCAGTAGCACCAACGACAACAGCGCCGACGTATAACGACACGGGCAACGCGCGAATCACCCTCGCAGGTTTTCCTGGAGTGTCGGCCGATCAACAAGCTCGCGCCGAAAAGTTGATTTACCAAACTCGCACAATTCTTCCGAAATTCGCCACGCCCGAAGTTGCCAAGGAATACGGGTTCACTTCAATTCAAGATGCCAGCACTGGTGTCGAGCACTACATCAACTGGTCATGGATTAATGACGAGCACGAACTCAATCCGAACTATCCCGAGAGTTTGGTCTTCGCAGTTGGTCCAGGTGGCAGTCGCACCTTGGTCTCGGCGATGTACATGGTTGGTGACGAATACACGTTAGAGACGGTTCCCGATGTCGGTGGTCCACTCACCCAGTGGCACATCCACAACAACTTATGTTTCAACCAAGACCCAAAGATTTCAGGATCAACTCGAGTTGTTGGGGTGACTTCTGAAGACGGTCCATGTTCGTTCGGTATCAAACTTCAGCCCAATCCGATGTTGCATGTCTGGCTTACCCCGCAAGCCTGCGGACCATTCGCTGCACTTGAAGGCATAGGCGCCGGGCAGATCAAGCCTGGCGAAGAACGCCTGTGTGATGAAGTGCACTCGCACGGCTAATACTTCGTTGCACGACAAACACCCACACGAATCCAACTGCACATACACCGAGCACGACTACCGGCATCGATGTTGATCCAACAGTGTCAATCAAAGATCCGATAGATACCGGCACAATCAGTCCCCCGATTGCCGCAGCCCCAACTATCCACGCGGTGGTTTGAGCCGAGAGTGAGAGTTTCTCGTCAACCATTGCGAGCATGGTCGGATATTGCGGACCCGAAGCGAATCCGAATAGTCCTGCACCTAACCAAATAGACAGTGCGTTGGTGCCTCCCAAAATCATGATGATTAAACCCACCAATGAAAACCCGCACGCCCATCCAACAATTGTGAGCGGTCTAAAGATCTTGCTTAATGGAATTGCCACTAACCGCGACAGGGCAAATGAGGCCCAAAAAACTGCGGTGACAAATGCCGGGTTCGAGCCACCCAGTCCTTGATCTTCGGCATAAGTGTGGATCCATCCGGCAAAACCAACTTCACCACCGACATAGAGCAGAAAGAAAACTGCCACCTGTACAACAACTTTGGTTGGCAACTCAGGTCGATGAATATCTGGCGCATGCTCTGGTTCAAATGGCGAATCACGACGGCCAAGTATGGCAATAGAAACCAGAGCAAAAAATCCAACAACAATCGAGACTGGCCACAACCGATCGGTGAACGCAATCGCACGATCAACAATCAGCGGAGCAAGTAGCGCGCCAACTCCAAAAAGTAAATGCATGGCGTTCAGTGCCGGTCCCGATTTACCGGCACGCGCCCACACCACCATGATGTTCATTGACGCATCGGTCATTCCCGTTGCCGATCCAATCAACATTGCACCAATCGCCGCATATAGGTAAGTCGGCGCTAAAGCAATGAAGAGCACCCCTACCGAAAATCCAACAACGCCAATGCGGAGCACAACATGCCCACCCCATCGCGTCACCCAACGACCACCAACTAGCGCACCCACAAAATTGCTGGCCGCGATAATGGCAAACAAAATGCCGACGACTCCGGCACTGACGCCAAGGCGATCTTCAAGATACGAAACCGATGGCCCAAGGAGCGAAAGAGCGATGCCCATCACGAGGGCAACATAGAAATATGGGAAAACTGGTTTCAGGGCATACTCACAATGGTGACGGTTCCGCTTGCCCCGTCAACTGTGATCGTTGCTCCATCGGGAATTCGCACCGTTGCGTCGGTGACGCTGACAACACACGGGATACCTAATTCACGACTCACGATGATCGCATGACTCACGACCGCGCCAACGTTCACGACAACTGCTCCAGCCGCAACAAAGAGTGGCGTCCAAGCCGGATCGGTGAAAGGTGCGACCAAAACTTCGCCCGGCTCTAAGGCCATCGGATCAGCAGCATCAAGAATGATTCGTGCCTTTCCGGTGTATGTGCCAGGAGCACCAGACATTCCCGTCAAAACTTCACCAGCGTGTACGGCGACAGCAGTTGATTCACCCTTCAGCGCCCACTGCGACAACGGCGACACAACACCATTCACGATGAACGGTGGTTCAAGTTGAAAGAGCTCAAGATATTGCCGTTCGCGCTGAGCGAGTCGAGCCCTAAATTCATCAGGTTGAGCAACGAATGCATCAAGCTCGTCAGCAAGCAACATGCAGATCTGCGATGTGCTGTAACTAGTGCGTGCGGCCAATGCAAATGCGGCCATTCGAACTTCATGCACAACTTTGATGATGTTCGTCTTGGCGCGTTCGCGACCGGCCAGATACAAGTGCGCTGATTTCAAGGCCATTTCGAATTGCGCCAAAGCTTCAGGATCTGCAGCGAGGGCCTCTCGTACTCGTTTTTCGGCAGCTCGACGAAGTTCTGCGTTTTTCTCATTACGAATGATTGGACTTTCACTGTTTGCAGCACCGCGCATCGTGTCAATCAATGATGTCGCCAATGATGGTTTGGTCTCCCAAGTCTCAGAACGAATATCCCATTCGTTCGGCCCCCGACTTCCGAATTCACGGATAAACGCTGCAAACTTTTCGGCGTATTCACTTGAGTCTTTTGCCAAGCGCGAGAGTTCCCACATCGCACGACTCGGCGCCGCCGAGTCAACATCTCCAATGGCAGTAATCAATGTCAACACCAACGACGGATCACCTAGAGCTGCTGCGATTGCACCAAGCGCGCCTGGTCCAATCGAAGTTCCAGCCGTCATATCTAGGTGGTGTTGAAAGTCGCGCCGCAAAGTTGCCGTGAACGAACGCATGCGTTGAACGAGTGCGACTTCATCAAGATTGGACAAATCTGGACGTGATGCCCGTGCCTCGTTGGAAATCTTTTGATCTTCTAGCAACTCGGGGAGCGATTGTGCCGTCATGACTCGGCCCATCCATTCTCCAAGGCGCGCCGTGTTGTCGGCATTCTCATGCCACGGCTCAGGGATATACGGCGGCACATCAGGGTGGGTACCAAAGTACGTGGCATCAATCATTTCGGGAGCAAGGCCAGGACCACGCACGCCAAACAAACGCGCTGTTGACGCATTGATGAAGAGGTAGCCGCCAAAGAGTCCGACTACTTCCGGGCGTTGAGCATCCATCTCATGCTCGCTAAATGTGCCGGCATCTATTTGGCAGTCCCGCCAACCCATGACGACACCGGGTTCCCACACCACCGTCCAACACAGCGGACTACACGGGTCGGGCAAAACTTCACCAGCATTTGCTCGGGTATACACCGGCAGCTTTTGGCTTGGAGTCCAGTCGGTTAACCAACGATCTGGCAACGAATTCGCTGAGTTCATAGCAATCCCCCACGGTTTCATAGGCACAACCCCCGTTGCGCTCTCATCACTGACTTTAGTCAGCACCACTTCCCCAATAGCCACCTGCCGTACTTACTGTCACACCAACCAATCCTCGTCCGACAGGAAATCTTTGCGCAACACAGGCAGACTTTCGATGTGAGTGATTCTGAACAAGCCAGCAACACGCCTAACGACCTGCAATGGGGTTCGTTTACCGAATCTGCTCCGTGGGTCTTAGATCGCGAGGAGATTCGCTGGCTGTCTCTTGCACCGAATCTGCGGGCTCGAGCAAATGCAGAAGTTCCCACTCTCACGACCCCTCGTCGACTGCCACCAGGCGCACGAGTGATCACTGTCGCCACCCAAATTATTGGCGCCCTTGCACCGTGGTACCTCAAAAAGAAGCGTGGCAAGTTTCAAGATACGTCAAGTAGCCACGCCGATGTTTCGCTGCGCTTGCGTCAGGCCGTTGAAGTACTCGGACCGACGTACATCAAACTTGGACAAATCATTTCCTCTGGTGAAGGACTATTCCCTGCCGAACTTGTCGACCAATTCAAGAAATGCCGCGACCAAGTTCCAGCCGAACCTTTTGCAACTGTTCGCCAAACTGTTGAACAAGATCTAGGCGCCCGTTTAGAGGATGTCTTTGAATGGTTTGACGAGAAAGAACTTGCTGCGGCTTCAATTGCTCAAGTGCATGCGGCTCGTTTGCTGACTGGCGAAGATGTTGTTGTCAAGGTGCAACGTCCCCGCGTTGCCTCGCTCGTTCGCAAAGACCTCACCGTGATGGCATGGATTGCACCATATCTAGTCGGTCGTATTCCAATTGCCGCGTTGGCCAATCCCCCTGCTCTCGTTGAGTTGTTCGCCGAAACAATTGTGGACGAACTCGACTTCCGCCTTGAAGCAGCAAACATGCTCGATGTCGCAGCCATGCTGCATGACTTGGGTCAAGAGGGTTATGTCGTTCCCCGCCCTCACCCACAACTAGTCACGCGCCGAGTCTTGGTGATGGAACGAGTCTCTGGTTTCAACTTTGATGATGTGGCTGGCATGAAAGATGCCGGCATCGACACCGAAGCCGTCATTCGCACCGGAATGATCGCCTTTATGGAAGGCGCCATGATTCACGGCATCT
>JBIKOO010000191.1:0-3639 GCA_044358015.1 Ilumatobacteraceae bacterium | reverse complement strand
TATTCCCCGACTACGCCACTTATAAAGCCGCCAACGTTCCGGTGATCGGCGTCTTGCCGATCTTGCCACCTGACAACACCGCAGAGGCGCTGTTTTTGACGGGTGGAAACGTGACGACGACTGCTGTGATGGCAGTGATCGCTCAGGACCGTTATCAGGCCAAGACTGTCGGCATTATTCATGCTGACAATGCGGGCGCCAACTCAACTGCCGCTGGCGTTGAAGCAGCTCTTGATAAGGCTGGAATCAAGTGGAAAGCCGTTAAGGGTGGAGACAACGAAACCGATGCTGGCTATCTCGGATTGATGCAAGCCGCTAATGCTGATGATCCTGATCTTTTGATCTCGCTCTACGCAGACGCTGGCTGTATCGGAACCATCCGCGCCTATGCCACTGCTGGTATCGACAAGCCTGTGTTGACAACCAACATCTGCTCAGACAGCGACGTCATCGATCAAGTTGGCGATGATGCGACTAATTGGGTTTTCGTTGGTGGTCAAGTTGAACGCGACACCCCGCAGAAGGCATTGCTCCAAAAGATCCTGGCTCCTTATATTCCAAACGAGGAAACCGGTGAAATGGGAATCGAGCCCGAAGAGGTCAATACACAGGCGCTCGGTCTTGGTGGCTTGGGTACCGTTTTGGCAATGACGCTGCGTGATATTGCTGCCCAAATGGTTACTGAAGGAACCGAAATGTCGGGTCAGAATCTGTACGACTATCTGAAGGTCACTAAGGGTCTGTTCCTGTTTGGTGGAATTACTCCACTTAACTGCGGAGCAGCTGCTCCGAGCTACTCGTCCTTCTGCTCGTTCGTCTTTGAGGCGACCGAATACAAAGACGGTGCAGTTGTTTCCGTGGACGACGCCAAATTGTGGGACAGCATCCCGCTGCTTCCCTGATCAGTTAAGTGTTGCCGAGCAACAAGGAAAATCGAGAACCACATCATGAATGATTATCTTTTTTACTTGTTGCTCGGTAGCGCAGCTGGGGCCATCATCGCTGGTTTTGCGATGGGTCTCATCATTAGTTATCAAGGTTCGGGCATTGTTAATTTCGCCCATGGTGCGATTGCAATGTGGAGTGCATTCGTCTATGCAGAACTCCGGAATGGGGCATACTTGTTCCCCATTCCGGGTCTGCCGGACCGGTATCACTTTGGTTCTGATGTCGGCTTCACGTGGGCCTTTATTTTGGCTCTGTTGACTGCGGCGCTGACCGGACTGGTTATATATGTATTGATTTTCCGACCATTGAGAAATGCCCCGGCTTTGGCTCGTGTTGTGGCCAGTGTCGGGTTGATCATCGTCATGATTGGTCTGAAGGATCGACGTTTCCCTGATCAATTGGCAATGCGAGTTGATCCAATTTTGCCCCGCGAGGTCGTGACGATTACCGAAACACTTCGCGTGCCGCGAGATGGTCTGTGGCTGTTGGGCATTGTGTTACTGATCACCCTCGTTGTGTGGGCGGCCAGTAAGTACCTTCGATTTGGGCTCGCTACTCGAGCGGCCGCTGAGAATGAAAAAGGAGCGGTACTCCTTGGTCATTCACCTGATTTTCTGGCCGCATCGGGCTGGGTTATTTCTTCAGTGGTTGGTGCTGTTGTCGCTATTTTGGCGGCACCACTTGTGCAGTTGAATGGTTCTATTTTTACTTTCGGTTTCTTGATCCCAGCATTGGGTGCGGCGCTTATCGGAAAGTTCCGCAACTTTTGGCCAACGGTGTTAACGGGTGTTGCCATCGGAATGGTGCAGAGCACATTCACCAAAATGCAAATGGATTTCAGTTGGTGGCCCGAGTATGGAATGCGCGAAGGTCTGCCGTTTATGGTCATCATCGTCACGATGATTGTGTCGGGTGAGCGTCTGCCCGAACGCGGAGCGGTTGGAGGCTGGAAACTGCCATACGTTCCGCCAGCCAATGTGACGTGGTTCTCGGTGGGGGCGCCGCTTCTCATTGCATCAGCCGGCATTATCTTCCTTGGACCGTTGTGGCGCGCCGCCATTATGAGTTCGTTGATCGCGGCAGTCTTGGCATTGTCGTTTGTCGTCCTGATTGGTTTCGGCGGTCAGACTTCTCTTGCTCAAATGGCTTTCGCCGGTGTTGGTGGATTTGCATTATCGAAGTTGGCGACCTATTACGGAATTCCTTTTCCGTTCGCTCCGATCCTCGCGTCCCTTGGAGCAATGTTGTTCGGGGTATTAGTCGGTCTTCCAGCTTTGCGAGTCAGGGGTACCAATTTGGCGATCGTTACTCTCGCGGGTGGAGTCACCATCGCAGAGTTTGTTTTTAAACATCCGTGGGTAATTGGTGGCATGGATACCGGCGGACCCAAAATCCCTAATCCGTCGTTGGGAGATTGGAACTTAGGGTTGGTGTATGGCACGAAGACATCGCGACCTATCTTCGCCTTTTTCTTGTTGGCAGTTTTAACGATTTTGTGTTTGATGGTGGCCAACATTCGTCGTAGTGGTTCTGGACGTGTGATGTTGGCTGTTCGCAGTAATGAAAGAGCGGCAGCGGCAGTCGGTATCAACAACGTTCGAGTCAAAATGATGATGTTCGGCTTCTCGGCCTTTATTGCTGGAGTGGGCGGTTCACTAATCGCTTATCGATTTGGTGCCGTCTCTGATCTCTCATACGGAACCATTGCCTCGCTGACCGCATTGTCGTTTGCTTATCTCGGTGGCATCACGAGCGTGAGTGGTGCTGTCGCGGCTGGTGTGACAGCGGCATCTGGAGTTGCGTTCTATTCAATGAATCAAGTGTTCGGTTCATTTGGTCGATGGGAGGCGCTCATTGGCGGAGTGTTATTGATCTTTACTGCCATTACGAACCCTGAAGGAATCGCTGGTGGAATTCGAATGCAGGTGGCTGCGAAACGTCGTCAGAAAGAACTAGCGAAGCAAGAGAAATCCGCTCTAGTCTCGGCCTAGTTGTTTCAGCAGTTGATTTGACAACTCTGGGCGTTTCCGATGAGGGCATTGCCATCCTCGAATCAACTTTTGGTTGCGCTGTTGGTTGCTGATCTGATCTAAAAAGTGAAATACCCCTATTTCCCCGGAGGCTTTGTTAGGGTGTGTGGGCGTTATGTCATCACATATTGCATTCACATCTAAGCGCTGGGAGGCGACATGAAAAAAATATTAGGAATTTTGGCTGTATCTGCAGCACTCGTTGGATTCAATGCGTGTGGTGGAGATGACGGCGAAGCTGAAGCTGAAGTAACGGTGAAGTCAGCAATTGTCGTGGCAACTGAAGAAGCCGTGACCGCAATGGGTGGAACCCTGGATGTTGATTGTGCAATCAAGGCGTACGTGAAGATGAACGCCGACGATTCCTTGATCATGGTCGAGAACATCGGTTCTTTTGCTGACGATTCAATCGATGCCGCAGAATTGGGCATGTCCGAAGAAGGAATTGCAATCTTGGAAGAAGTGACAGCGTGCATCTCGATGGAATAAAGCGCAACTGAAGAAACAAATCCCTGATAGTTGCCAGTTTTGATCTAAGTCGAAACACAACTTGTAGTAACTACATCACCCGCTGTTGGCGAGAGAAATCTCGTTGATAGCGGGTGATTTTATTTGCTGGAACGACTCGTTGTTACCTCTGAAGAAAAAGTGGTCAGACTTC
>JBIKOO010000130.1:0-3648 GCA_044358015.1 Ilumatobacteraceae bacterium | reverse complement strand
CGATCCCTACGCCAATGAGGGGAACACACACGGATCTACCAGTGTTGACCGGATGAACTATCCAAAACGGCTGCCCAGAATGGCATCACGTGCGGTCTGGGATTCCAGACATCTCTGACCATAGCCAGCCCCAGCACCCTTGGCAACGCTTATCCAGAAAAGTTCGGCAAAGTTTGCTTGGGAATTAGCGTGCCTTCGAGCGTACGAAGGCCTGCACTGCGGCCAAATCGTTGGGCAAATTGTTGGTGCGTTCGCGACGTTCGAGCAGGTCAGCGAGGTGTTCGGGCAATTCAGGATGAATGCCGGTGGCCTTCTTGACTGCATCGGGAAACTTGGCCGGATGGGCAGTTGCCATGGTGACGACAGGCACCCCAGAGTCACGGGACTGATCTTCTTTTTGACCACGAATTTGGCGAGCTGCCGACACACCGACTGCGGTGTGCGGGTCGATGAGCATGCCCGATTCGCGGTACACATCGGCCATGGTCGACAAGGTGAGATCGTCGTTGCAACGCGCTGCTTTGAAGACAGGCGCGGCCCATGTGGCGAATTGATCGGGCTCAACAGCCAATTGACCAGACGATCGGAATGTCGACAATTGATGAGCAGTCACTGCCCCATCGCGATCGTTCATTTCAAACAGCAAACGTTCAAAGTTTGACGACACTTGAATGTCCATCGACGGACTCAGCGTTGGCACGACTCCGTCGGCGACCATCTGCTGAGATTCAAAGAAGCGCGTCAAAATATCGTTCTTATTTGAACCAACGATTAATGAATCAACTGACGCGCCCATCTCGCGAGCGATCCAACCAGCTAACACGTTGCCGAAGTTTCCGGTGGGCACACTGAATGAAACGGGCTGATCACCCAACGCGTCGATAGCTGCCACGTAATAAACGGTCTGAGCCATGACTCGTGCCCAGTTGATGCTATTCACTGCAGAAAGGTTCAATTCATTGCGGAATTGAGCATCGTTGAACATGGCTTTGACCAAATCTTGGCAATCATCAAAGGTGCCATCAATAGCAACCGTGTGCACATTTGGTGATTCAACGGTTGTCATTTGACGACGTTGCACATCACTCACGCGACCGGCTGGGTACAAAATGACGATGTCGACATTGTTACAAGCCTTCACGCCGTCAATGGCTGCCGAACCAGTGTCGCCACTCGTTGCGCCAACGATCATCACACGTTCGTTACGAGCAGACAGAACATGATCGAACAAACGGCCCACTAATTGCAACGCCACATCTTTGAACGCCAAAGTTGGACCGTGGAAAAGTTCCATGATCCATTCATTGGGTCCGATCTGCACGAGGGGCACGGTGGCTGGATGCCGGAAAGTTGCATACGCATCGCGGCACATCGCAGAGAATGCAGCGTCATCAATTTCGCCTGCAACATTGTCCTGAATCACATACGGCCGCATAACGGCTGCGGCCAAAGATGCGTAGTCGCCAGTTGGCAAAGACGGAAGCGAAGGCCATTCGGTGGGCACATACAAACCACCATCAGTTGCTAAACCAGCCAGCAAAACATCAGCAAAACCAAGTTCGGGAGCCTGCCCGCGAGTTGAGATATAGCGCATGTTCGTCACCGTGTTTCCGAGTACTTCTCAAGCACCTATGACGCGCAACAAACCGCCAACTTGCTTCACGACATCCATGTCGCGTAATTGACGAACTGTTGCTTGAAGATCGGACTCTTTGGCGACGTGAGTAATAAACACCAAGCGCGCGTCGGCGCCGATGCCTTCTTGTTCGGCCGCACGAATGCTCACACCGTTGTTGGCAAAAGCACCAGTGACTGCGTGCAAGACACCAGGCTTGTCGGCAACTTCCATTGACAACAAGTATTCAGAACTGGTTTCATCGATGGGGCGAATGGTCGCCTTGGCAAAACTGCCAATTGATCCGTGAGTGCCCTTCACCAAGTTCACCGCTGCATCAATGACATCACCCAGAACCGCACTTGCAGTGGGGTTGCCACCGGCACCACGACCGTAGAACATCAACGAGCCAACGGCATCGCCTTCAATGAACACGGCGTTATAGCTTTCGCGCACACTGGCCAACGGATGAGTATTCGGCACCATTGCTGGGTGAACTCGCACAGCGATTTCGCCGGTTTCGCGATCGCGCTCGGCGATACCGAGCAACTTGATGACGTAACCCAATCGCTTGGCAACCGCGATATCGGCTGCAGTGACACGACTAATACCTTCGTGATACACATCGCCCGCAACAACTTTTGCGCCAAAAGCAATTGAAGCAAGAATGGCCGCCTTTGCCCCAGCATCAAAACCTTCGACATCGGCTGTTGGGTCGCGTTCGGCGAAACCAAGACGCTGTGCTTCAGAAAGTGCGGCCGAATAGTCGGCACCTTCTTCGCTCATCTTGGTCAAGATGAAGTTGGTCGTGCCATTGATGATGCCCATCACGCGCGAAACGGGTTCGCCGCGCAAACTTTCGCGCAACGCACGAATGACCGGGATACCACCAGCAACAGCAGCTTCAAACAACAAGTCGACTCCCGCAGCATCGGCCGCTGCATACAGTTCGCCACCAACATTGGCAAGCAACTCTTTGTTAGCGGTGACGACTGGCTTGCCTGCAGCGAGTGCCGCAGCAATCAGTTCGCGAGCGGGCTCAATACCACCTATGACTTCAACGATCAGATCAATACTGGGGTCGGCCACGACCGCGTGAGCGTCGCGAGTTAAGAGACCCTCGGGCAGTTGGACATCGCGGTCGCGCGACATGTTACGAACGGCCACACTGACAACTTCGAGGCGAATGCCGGTACGCAGTTGAATCGTGGCACCTTGCTGTTCGACGAGGCGCACAAAAGCTGCACCGACGTTGCCGCATCCGAGCACACCGATGCGTACGACCTTGCCCTGAGATTCAACCGTTGTCACAGGCTTCAGGCTATGGGCGAGAGCCTAGAGAAACATAGATATTTAGACAGGCTGGTCAGCAGATATTCAGGAAACGTCGAGCCGTACGAGGTCTTCGTAGGTCTCGCGGCGAATGACCAGACGAGATTCACCGTTGGCCACGAAAACCACGGCGGGACGAGGCACTTTGTTGTAATTGCTCGCCATCGAATGACCGTACGCCCCCGTGACTGGGGTCGCGATCAAGTCGTCAACCGCGATATCGCTCGGAAACTGACCTTCAAAGATCAAGATGTCGCCACTCTCGCAATGCTTGCCCACAAGGCGCGCCGTCAGGGGACGTTCGGCTTTGACATCAGAGACCTTGAATGCTTCGTAACCGCTGCCATACAAAACTGGACGTGGGTTATCGCTCATTCCGCCATCGACGCTGATGTAGGTACGAATGCCGGGAATCTCTTTGACGGTGCCAACGCGATACACCGTGATTGCCGATGAAGCGACAATGGCGCGACCCGGTTCGACTGAAACTTCTGCCGTGACTCCGAGTGTTTCACAGGCGTCGAGCAAGACCGAACCCCACATTGTGATGGTCGGTGCTTCTTCACCTTCGGTGTAGGCGACACCGAGTCCGCCACCGAGAGTGAGTTCGGGCAAACCATATGGCTTTGAAAATTCGGCCATGATTTCTGCAGCCTTGGCAAAGCTATTCACGGCGAGAACATTTGAACCGATGTGGCAAT
>JBIKOO010000129.1:0-3673 GCA_044358015.1 Ilumatobacteraceae bacterium | reverse complement strand
GCAAGGCTGGTCTTGCCAACACCTGGCACATCTTCAATCAGGAGGTGGCCGTCAGCAAGGAGGCACACGACCGCGAGTTCAATTGGGTTCTTCTTCCCTTTGAGAACGAGTCCGACATTATCCACGATGGACTCATACATGCGGGCGAATGAACGAGAGGAAGTTGATCCAGAAGTAGAAGACACGCTGTCACGCTAGACGCTAGATACCGTGAGAGATATGGCAACGACCTCAGGAATTCTCGCAGTAGATATCGGCGGGACCAAATTGGCAGCGGCCGTAGTAACCGCTCAGGGTGACATTATTCGGCGCGACCGCGTGGCAACGCCGAATCGTGCCCCGTGGGTGACGTTGGCGGCGCTCATTAAGCGCATTCAGGCGACGGCTTCAGATATCGAATTAGTTGCCTGTGGTGTCGCGTGCGGCGGACCGATGAAGATTGGCGGAACTGAGGTTTCGCCGTTACACATTCCGACGTGGGTGGACTTTCCTCTTTTAAGTTCCATTTCCGAACTCACTGGATTGCGAACATTCATTGACAACGATGCCAAGGCACTTGCTCTTGCTGAAGGCTGGCTGGGAGCAACGCGGGACTGCGCGAATTTTCTAGCAGTAGTGATTGGTACCGGTGTCGGTGGTGGTCTTGTTGAAGGGAATCGATTAGCAGTCGGTCGGACCGGAAATGCTGGACACTTTGGCCACATAGTCGTCGGATCAGATGATCGTCCGTGCCGCTGTGGGGGACGGGGTTGCCTTGAAGCGTATGTTTCTGGGCCGGCGATCGAGCGTGAAACTGGGCGCGACCCGATGTACGCGCCGATGAACTTGAAAGTACGTAACGGAATCTTGTTGGGACGAGCTGTGGCGTCGGTTGCGGCTGTTGCGGACATAGAGAGGGTCGTCGTCGGTGGAAGCGTTGCCTTGGGATGGGGCGAGCCCTTTTTTCAGGCAGCCAATGATGAACTTGGTTCGCGCTCGAAATTGCAATTCACATCGGGAGTTTCAATCGTGCCGCTTGGGCTCGGTGATTCTTCTGCATTGATTGGGGCGGCAGCGGTTGCTTTGACCAGTATCACCGAGCGAACCGCAAGCGAGTAGGTTCACACACATGCGTCCGATGTACGACCCTGAAGTAGATGTCTTTCGAAGCCAAGTGCAGTCGTTCCTGGCAGAAAACCTTCCCGCCGATTGGCAGGGAATTGGTGTGTTGCCTGCCGAGGAAGCCCATGCGTGGGTTATGGAGTGGCGCAAGATTTTGCATCGTGAGCGTTACTTGGCGCCGGGTTGGCCTGCTGAGTACGGCGGTGGTGGAATGTCGGCTCTCGAGCAAGTGATATTGGCTGAAGAATTTGCCAAAGCGGGCGTGCCGACAGGTGGACCGAATGATGGTTTCGGGATCACGATGCTCGGGAACACGTTGTTGACATGGGGGACCGAAGAGCAAAAAAAGTACTATCTCCCTCGAATCCTTTCAAACGAAGATGTGTGGTGCCAGGGATACAGCGAACCGAACGCTGGTAGCGACTTGGGAAGTCTGGGTTTGAAGGCCACTCTTGATGGCGACCAGTGGATTTTGAATGGGCAAAAGATTTGGACCTCGGCGGGACACCTTGCCGATCACATTTTTACTTTGGCGCGAACCGACCCTGATAGTCCGAAACATAAAGGTATTTCGTTCCTGCTTGTTGATATGCGCCAACCGGGAATTGAAGTCCGCCCAATCAAAATGATTAACGGCGAGAGCGAGTTCAACGAAGTTTTCTATACCGATGCCGAATGTCCTAAAGACAATGTCATTGGTGGTCTTAATAATGGATGGGCAGTAGCGATGACTCTGCTTGGTTATGAGCGGGGAGAAGGTGCGGCAACTGTTCCTGTTCGGTTCCAGGCTGAACTTGATCGCTTACTTCTCTTGGCCAAAGAATGCGGTGTTGACCAAGATCCGAATATTCGGCAAAAACTCGCGTGGGCCTATTCGAAAGTTCAAATCATGCGCTATCTCGGTTTGCGCACTTTGACAAAGTTCTTGGCTGGCGGTCACCCCGGTCCAGACGGCGGAATTTTCAAACGCTATTGGAGTGAATATCACCAAGCCGTCACCGAAATTTCTTTGGATATTTTGGGTGCTGCAGCGATGTGTCAAGAAGGTCGGCCACCATTGAACTCATTCCAGCCCGATGATCGAAGTGCTCCTAATACAAGTGGAAGTTGGACCGGGGCATTTCTTAATGCTCGTGCCGGAACTATTTACGCAGGTTCGTCGCAGATTCAGTCAAATATCATCGGCGAGATGGTGCTCGGACTTCCGAAGGAACCGCGCTAAATCATGAGTCGCATTCGCCGTGCATTCACGATGTTGTTCATCGTGTTTGGCGTTGCAATTCGTCCGCGCTATTGGTTGGTGGGTCTAAGGGTGGCGCGGCGAATGGTGCCGACGCGTTGGTGGACACAGCGGCCGTATCTGCCAATGCCTCGTCGCGACTATGTGCAGTTTCGTCTCGAGACTCAGTACGGAGGCATCTCGCCTCAAGCATCATTGCCAGACGTGCTGAAATATCTGCGATGGGTTCAACAGTGGGACTCTGCATCATGACGAACCAGATTTCACTTCGGATTAGGTGACGGCAGATGAGGAGCGCGCTGGTACTGAATGCAACGTATGAGCCGCTCAGCGTCGTGCCTTCACGACGAGCGATTTGTTTAGTCTTGAGCGATAAAGCCGAAATGGTTGAATCTGACGGCGAGTTTATTCGTAGCGAGCGCATGTCGTTCCCGTCGCCATTAGTCATTCGTCTGCGATATGTCGTCAAAGTTCCGTATCACCGAAAGACTTCGCTCTCGCGTCGTGCTGTTTTTGCTCGAGATAACCATCGGTGTCAGTACTGCGGCGGAGTCGCTGAATCAATTGATCATGTGATGCCGCGTTCTCGTGGCGGATTACATGTGTGGGACAACGTTGTGGCGGCGTGTCGAAAGTGCAATCTTGGTAAGCGCGACCGCACTCCCGACGAGGCAGGTATGCGATTAGCAACGTTGCCGATGACTCCACGCGAACTAGCGTGGGTGACTGTTGAAGCGGGCACCGTGCCAGATGCATGGAAGCCGTATCTCTTGAAAGCATCGTGACCCATTTGCCATCTCGTATCAGCAAAATGACTGGGTCGTGTGAAGAGTTTCATCATCGGGCGTTCCCTCAAGGTGAGGAGGCGGTGATTTCATTGTTTACCCCAATAAGAGATGCCATCGTTTTGGGCTCGACTCAAGAGCGGTCATTGCTGAATGAAACAGCCTGTTTGTCGCATGATGTGGAAATTGTGAAGCGTCGCAGCGGAGGAGGGTTAGTGCTGCTCTCCGCTGACTCAACTTTATGGGTTGACGTAGAAATCACCAGCGACCATTCGTTGTGGCTCAATGATGTCGGTGCTTCGTCTCTATGGCTTGGTCAGGTTTTTGTCGAGGTTTTAACTGAGCTGGGTCAAGAGAATCTTGAATTACATCGCGGTGCCTTGATGAAAAGCCCTTGGTCATCGCTGATTTGTTTTGCGGGTAAAGGTCCAGGGGAGGTCTTTGCGGCTGATGGAAGCAAAATTGTGGGCATCAGTCAACGCCGAACCCGTGATTGGGCAAGGTTTCAGTGTGCCGTTTCACTGAAGTGGAGACCAGAGTTGCTCCG
>JBIKOO010000128.1:0-3684 GCA_044358015.1 Ilumatobacteraceae bacterium | reverse complement strand
AGCACATTTTGCTCGTTTCTTGACAATTCTTCGGACCATTCGAGAAGGCGCAAAGTATTCAGAGTTGATCCCGCTTCGCGACACAAATTGACACCAATGACTTCATGATCGTGGTAACGCCGAAATTTTATACCAACTGGTCCCACGATAGTTGCGATGACTCGCCCTAACACTCCAAGTTTGCTGTGAACTTTGCCAATGTCGTGTAGCAACGCCGCAGCAACTTGATCGCGTGTAAATTCTGGATGCAAGTTCGTGAATCGACGCGCTACTTCAATGGAATGTCGTTGATCGTACGATTCCATACGTAACCACAACTCAAATTCACCGGGAAGCAAACTTTCGTTTACCCAAGCGATGTCGCTCGAAAATGGAATCGTGCGCGAGAGTGACTTGATGAAGCGACGCACTAAGTGGAGTTGATTCGCCATAAATTTGGCCATCACGAGCCTCGCGACACACTCGCGCGCGGATGCGCCGTGCGATATTGGTCAATCAAGCGTTCTTGTGACACTCGCGTGTATACCTGTGTTGTCGAAATTGAGACATGGCCCAACATTTCTTGCACAATGCGCAAATCAGCACCGTGATCAAGCATGTGCGTCGCACACGAGTGACGCAAAACGTGCGGTGATAACTGCGCGGTCAGCCCAGCTCGTGTCCCGGTTCGTGACACAATCGCAAAGGCGGCCTGGCGACCCAGTCGCCCTCCGCGATTATTCAGAAAGATCGCTTCAGCATCGCCACGCTTCAACCAGCGAACTGGCTCAAGTTTTTCGCGCCCCTCGATTAACCAACGATCAACGGCTTCGCGCGCACATTTGCCGACTGGTACGAGACGCTCTTTTTCCCCTTTGCCATACAGGCGAACAAGCCCTGCATCTAAATCAAGATCACCCATCGACAATCCGCACACTTCTGAAATACGTGCACCAGTGGCGTACAACAATTCAAGAAGCGCACGATCGCGCAGCGCTACGGGCTCATCCCCCGTGACTGCCGCTAACAGGCTTTCCACTTCGTCTTCCGACAAAGGTTTTGGAATGCCCGCCGGAACCTTTATGCCGTCAAAATCAGCGGTTGGATCATCGGTGCGCATTCCTTCGGCAGCCATAAAACGATGAAACATTCGAACCGCTGCCATATGTCGCGCCACACTTGATGCGGCGGCTCCTGATGAACGTTGCATAGAAACAAACTGATTGATGTCAACTAGTTGCACGCGATGAATATTGCTTTTGTTCTCGCGCAACCAATCACAATAATTGGTTAAGTCACGCCGATAGGCCTGCAGAGTATTTTGGGAACGCCCACGTTCAGCAAGTAGCCACGACAAAAATTCTTCAACTTCAAGTGGGACCGATTCGGTGATGTCCACGAATAGTTACTTTACGACAGAATCAAGACCACGAAGTCGGCGATCAGCAAGCAACAAGCCAATTGTTGATTTTGCATCAGCAATTTCGCCGCTCACGACCATCGCCACAGCCTCGGCTAGACCAACTTCAAAGACTTCCATATGGTCTTCTTCTGGCCCATGAGTCTCTTGGCCGACATGTTCAAGCCCGGTAGCTAGGTACACATGCAAAACCGAATCAGTCATTCCGGTTGAAGGATAAAACTGATGCAATAACTCCAAATTACTTGCGGTGTAGCCCGTCTCTTCAACGAGTTCGCGAATAGCCGTGACCTCTGGGTCTTCACCAGGAATATCGCGCATGCCGGCGGGTACTTCAATAATCACGCGATCAAAGGCTGCCCGGTATTGCTTAATCAGAACGACGAAGGGTTCGCCCGCATCGTTGTAACGAATTGGCACGACTGCGACCGCTCCCGGCGAACGCACGATGTCACGCGTAAATGTCTCACCATTGGGCGCGACGAACTCGCCGACAACGACTTTCCAGATATAGCCGTCGTAAATCTTGCGATCCCCGAGATGACGAAACGCACTCATGAGTTCATTTGAGCTTGAATCAGACAGAACGAACCTCGTCACGAGCGCTCTGTGCGTCTGTGGGCCGATTGGCAGCAGCGCGATAGTCAAGCGAGGCCCCAATCATCTCGCGGAACAACGGATGCGGACGGTCGGGACGGCTCTTGAACTCAGGATGGGCCTGAGTTCCAACCCAGAACGGATGATCCTTCAATTCGATGAACTCAACGAGACGGCGATCGGGCGATGTTCCGCTGCACACGAAGCCAGATGCCTCAAAGCGAGTGCGGTATTGGCTATTGAACTCGTAGCGGTGACGGTGACGCTCACTCACAACTGTCTCGCCGTAGGCATTGGCGACCTTGCTGCCTGGCTCGAGAACTGCGTAATAAGCACCAAGACGCATCGTGCCACCCTTGTCAGTGACGTCGCGCTGATCGTTCATGATGTCAATCACTGGGTGCTGAGTTGACGGATCAAATTCAGTTGAGTGAGCATCGGTCATTCCTAGAACGTGACGCGCGTACTCAATGGTCATGACTTGCATTCCTAGACACAGACCAAGACACGGAAGATTGTTTTCACGAGCGAAAGCTGCCGCAGCAATCTTTCCTTCAACTCCACGAATACCGAAGCCACCAGGAATCACCATCCCGTCGAGTTCGCTCAAGCGACCAGCAGCCAAAAGTCCTTCAACTTCTTCGGCTTGAATCCAATCGATCTCAACACTGGCGCCGTGATGGAATCCGGCGTGCTTAATACTTTCAACAACCGACAAGTACGCATCGTGAAGTTCGATGTATTTACCGATCAAACCAATGCGCACGGGCTTGATGGCATTTTCGACCATCGTCACCACGCTTTGCCACGATGACAAATCAGGCTTTGCTTCGATCTGCAAAACATCACACACAACGGTGTCAAGACCTTCATCGTGCAACACCAAAGGCAATTCGTAAATGTTGCGCACATCAGCGGCGTTCACAACAGCGCGCTCATCAACGTCACACAAGTTCGAAATCTTGCGCTTCAAGCTGGGACTCAACGATTCTTCGCTACGGCACACAATCACATCGGGCTGAATTCCGCGACTACGCAATTCGGTCACTGAGTGCTGGGTGGGCTTGGTTTTCTGTTCGCCCGATGGGCCAATAAATGGCACCAAAGTGACGTGGATATAACACACGTTTCCACGGCCAGCTTCTTTTCGATATTGACGAATTGCCTCTAAAAACGGGAGGATTTCAATGTCTCCAACGGTGCCACCGACTTCGGTGATGACCACGTCAACATCGTCAGTTGCCATGCGACGAATACGACGTTTGATTTCATCGGTGATGTGCGGAATCACTTGCACGGTCTTGCCTAAATAATCACCGCGACGTTCTGCAGCAAGCACGGCCTGATAAATCGAACCGGTAGTTGCGTTTGAATTGCGCGAGAGATTTTCGTCAATGAAACGTTCGTAGTGACCAAGGTCAAGGTCGGTTTCTCCGCCATCATCGGTTACAAAAACTTCACCGTGTTCAAACGGGTTCATGGTGCCTGGATCGATGTTGATGTACGGATCCAACTTCTGCATGGTCACTCGAAGACCACGCAACTTCAAGAGTCGACCGAGCGACGAGGCAGTCAAACCTTTACCTAAAGAACTTGCGACTCCACCAGTCACAAAGATGTGCTTTGGCATTTTGACCTCCCGTTTGGTTAAACCAACTACGGGAGAACACCTTACAACTATTCACGAC
>JBIKOO010000052.1:0-12058 GCA_044358015.1 Ilumatobacteraceae bacterium | reverse complement strand
ATCACCCTTCAAGATCTTGGGCAAGAAGAATTCTTTCTGCTGTTCAGTACCGAAGTTCATGAGGGTTGGTCCAACAGTGTTGATACTCAACATCGGAACCGGTGCGCCAGCGCGCATTGATTCGTCAAAGAAGATGAATTGTTCGATGGCGCTGCGACCCTGACCACCAAAATCTTTGGGCCAGCCAATTCCGGCCCAACCATCGGCGCACATTTGCTTCCAAACGCGACGCGGAGTCTCGCCAATTCCGTGGCTCGTGCTCAAGTCTTTGACCGTCTTTTCGTCAAGAAGTTTTTCGTAGTACGAGCGCAACTCGGTGCGCATCGCCTGCTGTTCGTCGGTGTACCCGATATCCATGTTTCCCCCTGGGAATCCCCTGATAGTGCCCTCAAGTTTCTAGCAGAAGACACGCCGAAATGTCGTTGCCAACTACTGTGAAATATCTATGACGACTGATCTCAAACTCGGCTGGCACATCGGATATTGGGGTCGTTCGATGCCCACTGGCGTGCCCGAAACATTGAAGATGATCGAGAGCCTGGGCTACGAGACGGTGTTCACCGCCGAGTCGTGGGGGAGCGACGCGATTTCGCCTCTTGCGTGGTGGGGAGCGGGCACTACCAAGTTGCGTTTAGCCACAAACATCGTGCAGCTGTCGGCCCGTACACCTACTGCGACTGCCATGGCCGCGATCACCATGGATCATCTGTCGGGTGGACGATTCTGCCTTGGGCTGGGCGTCAGTGGTCCGCAAGTTGTTGAAGGTTGGTACGGCCAACGTTTCAACAAGCCCTTGGCGCGAACCCGCGAATATGTCGACATTATTCGCAAGATTTTGGATCGTGAAGAACGGCTGACCAATGCTGGGCCCGAGTATCCGATTCCGGCAACTGATGGTTTGGGTCTCGGTAAGGCGCTCAATGTGATGACTCACCCGTTGCGCGTTGACTTGCCGATATTCATCGGCGCCGAAGGTCCGAAGAATGTGGCGTTGGCCGCCGAAATTGCTGATGGTTGGTTTCCGATCTTTTATGCGCCGCGTCACGAAGAGATGTATGCCAAGCATCTCAATGAAGGGTTCGCCCGCCCGAACGCGCGTCGTAATGCCGACAACTTTGAAATCTTGGCGATGGCCAATGTGGCGATTGACGAAGACATGGACAAGGCCTACGACAAATTACGCCCGACTATTGCTTTGTACGTGGGCGGTATGGGTGCTCAAGAAATGAACTTCCATGCCGACGTCTTTCGCCGACTTGGTTATGAAGAAGCAGTTGACAAGATTCAGAGTCTTTTCTTGAGCGGTCACCAAAACGACGCAATCGCAGCAGTGCCGAAAGCGATGATTGACGAAATCTGTTTGGTGGGTTCGCCCGCCAAGATTAAAGACGATCTTGCAGCGTGGCGCGAAAGCAAAGTAACGACCTTGGTTGTCGGCGGCGCACCAGAAACCCTGCGTACCATGGCCGAATTGTTGTACGGCTGATCACTGCGAAAAGTCAACGACGAGATGTGAAGACGAGAGACTGGAATAAATCATGACAATGCCTGATTACTTACGTGAATTAGCAGCTGGTGTTTCCAACTGGGGTCGCTGGGGTGCTGACGATCGTCGCGGCACATTGAATCTCATTGACGATGCTGCGATTCGTCGTGGAATGGCCGCGGCACGTCAAGGAAAAGTCTTTTCTCTCACATATCCATTTGATGAAGATGGCCCGCAACTCGGATTCATTCCTGGTCGTATCAATCCCGAGCGCACGATGATTTCGCTCAATCATTCGATGACCGGCGACCCTGGCGATTTCACATCAAGTGATGACGCCGTGAGTATGGGCGTTCAAGCATCAACTCACCTCGATTCATTGGCCCATGTTGGTTACGACGGTCTTTTGTATAACGGCCTTTCTGACACAACCACCAATGAAACCGGCGCAACCGAATTAGGTATCGAGAAAGTTGGGCCAGTTGTTTCGCGCGGAATTCTTCTCGACATCGCTCGCTTGCACGGAGTCGATTTCTTCGATGAGGCATATGCCATTGGTGCTGAAGATCTTGAGGCGGCAGCAAATAAAGCCGGCTTGAAAGTGTTACCAGGTGACATCGTGTGTGTGCGCACGGGCCATATGCATTGGTTGCGCGAAGGCAACAAAGTTCATTACTCGTACCCCACGCCGGGCCTTGGTCAAAAAAGCATTCAATGGGTGCGCGACAACGATGTTGCCATCGTTGCGACCGACACCATTGTGTTTGAGTGTTACCCACCCGAAGATCCGGCAGCGATGCTGCCAGTCCACATGATCAATATTCGCGATATTGGTTTAACGCAAGGTCAGAACTGGGTGCTTGATGATTTGGCTGCTGATTGTGCAGCCGATGGTCAGTACGACTTCATGCTCACTGCAACACCGTTGCCATTTACCCGCGCTGTTGGTGCTCCCGTTGCACCGACGGCTATCAAATAACTAGTTCTTCTTGTCCCGCGGTGGATTGGTAAAGACATGTTGAATGTCGATTCCGTCTGAAACTGATGCCACAACTGCACGTTCAAAGGCTTCGGTGAGTACTTCAGCATCACTGACTGTTTCGCTGATACCCCGTCGGGCTGAGCGATATGAAATCACAATGGGTCGATCAGGCGATTCATTATTGGCCCGATGAATCAACATCGTTGCGCGCTCTTGCCAACGACGCAGTGAATCATCGGTGATCGCTTGATCTTCGCCCAAGTCTGATCGAAAGGTAATGCCGACTAAGTCGATTGATCCGGCTAGGTCGGCGAGTTCGCGATCGGCCCGACCAGGAATGACGATGTTGCCATCACGAATTCCGCGCAAGAAAGTTTTCCAACGAATGTGATCTTCGCGTTTGGCAAGGTCGATAGCAATCTGTGATTCATCAGTTGATCGCACCATGCGCACACCAAATGAACTTGCAACGGGTGGTCCGCCGCGCAGAATGCGCCAGGCATCACGCCAGGCCACAATCATCGTGTCAACCATTTCTCCGTGCCGCGTTGCATCATCTGGTTCGTGGCGGGTTGCATAACCAATCGGGTCGTCAATCGGAAACCATCCGGCAACAAGATCACCAAACGAATCAGCAGCCATTTCAACAAATCGAGGCCAATAGCGACCGGCATTTTTTGAATCGCTGAAACCCCGTTCATCATCAAACCAGTGCGGCGCTTCGCGTTCGAGTAACGATGCCCACACTTCAATGCCAACGCCATTGGCGGCATTGATCACATCGCGGTACCACTCGACCCACTTGCCATCAAGTCCGCCGGCGCGCGGCTGAAGTTGCGACCAATCAAATCCCAAACGCAGTTGAGTTGCTCCGGCAATTGCGTACGAGTTGATGATCTCTTCAAAGTGCGTGCGAAATGGCGCTTGACCATCGGGACCAACAGCAAATTGGGCAGGTAGGTAAAAACCCGGAGTTGGCTCAGTCATCGCAGCCTTGAAAACGCGTGCACGTGGCAGTTACGCAACGAAGGGCGAGCGGGTCCAGAGTTCGCCCGTGTCGTTGTTGCCGCCAATTTTGTCTTGGGCGGTCAAGTTGACAACTTCAACTTCGCCAAGTCCGCGCAACACCACATTGTCGTGATTGTTTTCGGTGACGCCTGGTGGCAAACGTCGAAGATCGGAGCGAGGCATGAGGACTTCGTTGTGCTCGGCGACATCGCATAAACGTGAGGCCAAGTTGACTGAGGTGCCGATGTAGTCCTCGCCCTGGAACATGAGTACTTCGCCAGTTGCCAGCCCGACGCGGACGGTGAGGGGTCGACACACATCTTCGCAACGCTTTTGCATGTCAAGAGCAAAGCCAATAGCCATGTCTTGTTCAACCGAGACGATCATGCATCCGTCACCGAGCCACTTGTCGACGCGAATACCCCATGAAGCCGCGACATCGCGAACTTCGGCGCGAAACTTCGTGAGAATGTTTCCGGCTGCGGAGTCGCCATTTGCCGCGGTGTACTTGGTGAACCCCGAGAGGTCAACAAAAACGAAGGTGCGTTCAACTTTCATGGCTCACGTCAGACTACCCCCTCGCTTCGACGGGTCAAGGGCGCTATTTGGGTACTAGCGTGCGCATATGACTGCTCGGTCCACATATTCACGTTGGGATGGCACCCAAACGGGCTTCGACCTTGAGGCCAGTGATCTCTTCGATGAAATGTCGGATGATTTGTTGCAAAATGGCGATCTGCGTGGGGCTTTACGACGATTGATGGAGCGCGGAGCTACCGATCCCAACGGTGAGCGGATGCAGGGACTACGCGAAATGCGCCGCAAATTGAAAGAGGCGCGCCAAGATCTGCTGGAAAAGGGCGACCCGAATGGCGTCTTTCAAGAAATCGCTGATGCCCTTGACGACATCTTGGATGAAGAGCGACACGCTGTCGAACAGTCGGTCATGGATGCCGAAAAGAGTGGCGATGAGCGCCGTGCCGAAAACTCTCGCAATGCCGCCATGGAGCGCAACTTCAGACTCGACATGATGCCCGATGATCTGGCTGGCAAGGTTCGCGAACTGCAGTCGTACGACTTTGAATCGTCTGAGGCCCAGCAACGATTTGAACAACTCATGGAAAAACTCCGTGATCAGTTGATGCAGCAGAACTTCGACAAAGTTTCATCGGCGATGAAGAGCACATCACCTGAAGACATGCAGCGCATGAAAGAGATGATGAAGGCGCTGAACGAAATGATTGAGCGCCACAACAATGGCGAAGACGAAAAGTTCGAAGAGTTCATGCAAGAACACGGCGAGTTCTTTCCAGAGAACCCTAAGACGTTCGATGAACTGATGGAGCAAATCGCCCGTCAGATGCAAGCCGCCCAAGACATGCTCAATTCAATGTCACCAGAGCAGCGTCAGCAGTTGCAAGAGTTGTCGCAGATGCTCATGCAAGATTCAGATATGCAAGACGAAATGAATCAACTGTCGCAAAACATGATGCAGATGTTTCCGGGCCTTGGTCAAGGTCAGGGTTACGAAATGCAAGGCGAAGACCCGATGGGATTCGACCAAGCAATGCAGGCAATGAAGGATCTGGCTGAACTTGATCGCCTTGAAGACTTAATGAACAATCCAACGTCACCGCAGCAACTCGCCGAAGCCGACATGGATCGTGTGCGCGAGTTGATGGGCGATGATGTTGCTCGCTCAATGGAAAAGCTTGCCAAGTTGGTGAAAGAGCTTGAGCGTGAAGGTTTGATTCACCAAAAAGACGGCAAATTGGAAGTGACGCCGAAGGGCATGCGCAAAATCGGTTCAAAATCGTTGCGCGACTTGTTTTCAAACTTGTCAAAAGACAAGCAGGGTCAGCATCAGCAAAACCGCTTTGGTCAAGGTCATGAGCGCACGTACGAAACTAAGCAATACGAATACGGCGATCCGTTCAACCTTGATTTGCAGCGTACGATTCGCAATGCGTTGCGTCGCGGCGGACAGGGGACCCCAGTCAAGTTGTCGCCTGAAGACTTTGAAATTGAACAAACCGAACACCTCACGCGCTCATCAACCGTTTTGATGCTTGACGCGTCGTATTCAATGGTGCGTGATGGTCGTTGGGGGCCAGCCAAAAAAGTTGCCGTTGCACTGCAATCATTAATGTCATCGCAATACCCCCGCGATTACCTGGGCGTGTTGATGTTTGGTCATGTGGCTTGGGAAATCAAGGCCGATGAACTGATTGAAGCATCGTTGACCGGAATGCAAGGGACCAACATGCATCACGCACTTGGTCAGGCGCGCAAAATGTTGAGTCGTCAAACGGGCAACAAGCAAATCATCATGATCACCGACGGTGAGCCGACTGCCCACATCACTCCGCAAGGTGAACCGTGGTTCACTTACTTTGACGGATATGAAGCCCAACAGTTAACGGTTGAAGCAACATTGCGTGAAGCGATGCGTTGCACGAAAGACAACATTCGAATTAATACGTTCATGCTTGATCCCGATCAATACCTGCAGCGTTTTGTTGAGCAGATGACCGCAATGAATGGTGGTCGCGCGTTTATGACGAACAGCGACAACCTGGGCGACTACGTGCTCGTCGACTTCCTCAACAACAAACGACGCACCACCCGCAAATAGCGATCTGGTCGGCTTTTGCTGAGGTTTTCTGCAACTTCGCCAGACCAGATCGTGAGAAATTTATGGTAATAGTGGATTGTCGTGGGCGAGAGTGCCTTGTGAATTCTCCCAACCGGGCACAACCCACGCCCGAATCATCCATGACGTTGTATTGGTCAGTGCACCGTTGACTTGTGAACAAGCGGTGCCAGTTACTGCTTCGTCGTAAACGGCGGTCAACGAGTCACCTATCTCGCAAGTGCCAGTATGCAGATGCCACAACATGTCTTGGCCAATCAACCCACGCGGTGCTGATCCATCGCTGGTCCAAGCGTTGTATTGCACGCCGACTATGGGGGCCGAGTCAATCGATGATGCGTAGAGCAAACCTTGTGGACTTGCAGTATCGAATGATTGCTCTTGAGAATCAACTGTTGGGTTCATCAACATCTGGCCGGCACCAGAGACATAGCCACCTACCAAGATCCAGCCAGCGGCGCGAGCATCGGCCAAAGTTGGATACTGCAGCGCTGCAGTACGTGCATCAACTAGCTGTTCGCCGAACTGAATTCTTTCATCGGTGGTCATCATCGTGCTGTGATCCATGCCTGGCATTGGCGTATTCGACGACACGGCGTGAGAGTGAGTGTGGTTGGAACCAAGAATGTGCGCCCCATTGTCAACCCATTTACTCAACGAAATTCCGGGGAGGGCGACAAAGACAATCGCTAAGGGAGCGAGAGTGTCAAAGCGAAGTCCAGATGCACCGAGATGATTAATTCCGACGATGAGCGAGGCGCCCGCCAAAGTGAGGCTGATTATTGAGAGCGTCAGGACGAGTATTTCGTACGGACCCATTTGCGGAGTAACTGACGACCATGGTCCGAACGGATAACCACCCACGCGTGTGATGACAATCCAGATCGCCAGCAAAGTCATGATGCCAATCACAATGTAGAGAAATGTTTTGTGGGTCGATATAACGAGGGCTAGACCGACCGCGAACAATGCCACGCCTGTGATTGCTAGCGCGAGACCTTCGGCAAACCAATCGGCTCCGCGGCCAGGCGCAATCACGAGATGCAGAGCCCCCGTCATCACGACAAGTGCGGCCAACAGACCTCTCAAACTGAACGACGTTGAGGGCGCTGACGGTGGGGGACCAGCAGGCATGCCCACAGTCTGCCAGCAGTCACGATGACCTGTCTTGCAGAAGTGGTGGAAAGTGTTACCAACGAGTAACATCGCCATATGGCTGAATTTTCAATGCACCTCAATGACGACCAACTGCAGATCAAAGACTGGATTCACCAGTTCGCGGTTGAGCACATTCGCCCCCACGCGCAAGAGTGGGATGACCGCGAGGAATTCCCGTGGCCAGTGGTGCAAGAAGCAGCAAAAATTGGTTTGTACGGTTTCGAATTCTTGATGAATGCGATGTCCGATACCACCGGACTCACCATGCCCGTTGCGATCGAAGAAATCTTCTGGGGTGATGCCGGTATTGGTATGGCCATCATGGGTTCTGGTCTGGCCGCTGCAGGTATTAGCGGTAACGGAACTCCCGAGCAAATGATCGAATGGGTTCCGCAGTGTTATGGCACTCCCGAAGACATCAAGTTGGGCGCATTTTGTGTGAGCGAACCCGACGCCGGCTCAGACGTGTCATCGCTTCGTACCCGCGCTGTCTACGACGAAGCTAAAGACGAATGGGTGATCAACGGAACTAAGGCCTGGATCACCAATGGTGGTATCGCCAATGTTCACGTGGTTGTTGCTGCTGTTGATCCCGCACTCAAAGGTCGCGGTCAGGCTTCATTCATTGTTCCTCCAGGAACCAAAGGCTTGTCACAGGGTCAGAAATATCAGAAGCACGGTATCAAGGCTTCGCACACTGCCGAAGTTGTGCTTGACGATGTGCGTGTACCTGGCAGTTGCTTGTTAGGTGGAAAAGAAAAGCTTGATGCCAAGTTGGCTCGATATCGCGAAGGTGGCGCATCGAGTGGCAAGCAGCCCGCAATGGCAACTTTCGAAGCAACACGTCCCGCAGTTGGCGCTCAGGCACTAGGTGTTGCCCGTGGTGCTTATGAAATCGCTCTTGAGTACGCTAAAGAGCGCGTTGCTTTCGGCAAGCCGATCATCATGAACCAGGCGATTGCCTTCAAGTTGGCCAATATGGCAACGCAAATTGAAGCTTCGCGTTTGCTTATTTGGCGCGCTGCATGGATGGCTCGTAACGGAGGCTTCAAGAACGCCGAAGGTTCGATGAGCAAGTACTACGCATCAGAGACCGCAGTGCGCGTGACTGAAGAAGCAATTCAGATTCTTGGTGGCTACGGTTACACCCGCGAGTACCACGTTGAGCGCATGCACCGTGACGCCAAGATTCACACCATCTTCGAGGGCACGTCTGAGATTCAGCAGTTGGTGATTGCTCGCGCAATCTCCGGCTTGCGCATCGAATAAAAACTGGTATCAGCTGGGCAAGAGAAGCTCGGCGTTACTCACGAAGAATGCTTCGATTGCCGCATCGCCAAGAGGTGTGATGTCGGAGGCCATGCGACCAATTGGGTCAGTGCCACCTTCGGGGTGCGGAAAGTCTGTCGAAAACGCATAGATCTCGGACATCCCGTAGCGCTCAATTTGTCGAGCCGTGCGCTCCCAGAAAAATGGCGTAACGCGAATCTGGTCGACGAATACTTCGCGCGGACTTCGCTTCAAACTTTCACGCAGACGACGCGATAACGCAAGACGATCTTCGAGCAGATCGACAAACGGACCAACCCACATTGCGCCAAGTTCAATGACACCAACTCGCAGACTCGGATGGCGGTCGAAAACGCCGCCGTAGATCATCGTTGCTAAATAGTTTTGTGCAGCGAGATGCATAGTGGCCAACGTGTGCGGGCCGATCGGTTCACCAGTCGAGAAGGTGCCAGGCCGCAACAAGTCGGCATCACCCCACGCGTTGCTGGCAAAGAAACCGTCTTGACCGCCGATGTGCAAAGTAACGGGAAGTTCTGCTTCGGCAAGTAACGCCCATAGTGGGTCAAGCTCGGCCGCGGCGGGTGAGCGACCTCCAGGTGCGATGCCATCTTGGATGAAAACTGCTCGTGCGCCACCAGCCGCAACTCGTTCGGCTTCGGCGATTGCGCCTTCGATCGTCGTCAAGTTGAGCAATGCGGTTGGTCGCAAGCGTCCGCGACCAGATTTTGTCCATCGCAGTACCGTGTCGTTATATTCGCGCAACACGACACCAGCGTTCGGGTGATCAGACCACGCTGGCATCGCCAAAACCACTTGCGGAAAAATCAGTTGACGCTCGATGCCCATCACATCCATTGCCGCCAAACGGCCTTCAGGGCTAGACGCACCAGGTGCAGCAGTACCTTTGGTGGTCCACACCGACTCGGTTGTGAGGTCGGGTTCGTCAGTGGCATCAAACAACGGGATTCCAGCGAAGCGTTTACCAAAGCGTGCGGTTGCGTCGCCGAATACCTCACCCCAACGAGAAATTGGCACTTGCAAATGACTGTCAAGGTCGAGGATGCGCCCGTGAACGGCGGTCAGCGTGGTTGTCATATCCAAAACATAATAGAGGACATATCAGAGATTCAGCAGTTGGTGATTGCTCGTGCAATCTCCGGCTTGCGCGTTGAGTAATTGCTGCACGACATAGCCTCTTAATCATGAAGATTGCAATAGTTGGTGGGGGAATTGGAGGGCTTACTGCCGCTCTTGCACTCTCTCAAAGTTCTCATGAAGTAATTGTTTTTGAGCGTTCGGCAGGAATCAGAGAAATTGGTGCTGGTGTACAAATCAGCCCAAATGCCTCTCGACTTTTACATTCGTTAGGTCTTGGCCGAGCATATTCAGAAATTGCAGTACATCCACGAAGAGTTGTATTTCGCCGTTGGGAAGATGACTCCATTCTTCGTTCGGCAGACCTTGACGACAGTTTTGTAACCCAACATCAGCAGCCGTTGGCAAACGTTGCACGAAATGAACTAGTCGAAATTCTTGGAAATGCGGTGGCACAAAAGACAAATATGACGTTGAAATTCTCCACACATGTTGTGGGGGTAGAACCAGGCGACTCATCATCGGCGGTTCGATTTTTCGATGGAACAAAACAATCCTTTGACATCGTGATTGGTGCCGATGGAATCCATTCCGTAGTTCGTCCATGTATTGGGGGCCTAGATAAACCTCGGTTTAGTGGCTCTGCTGCGTATCGCGCATTGGTCCCACGCAAGTTCGTGGAAGATCTACCGATTGATGTCACTAACCGCATGGGTCCAGATCGCCATGTGGTGAGTTATTTCATTGGACGTAATCGCAGTCATCTCAACCTGGTCTGTATCTCTCCTGAAGATTCGTGGGAATCCGAATCATGGACAGAGCAAGGAACATTGGAAGATCTGTATGCACGATTTGAAGGTTGGTCGCCTGAACTTCTCGCACTGCTTGCCCGAGTTGAAGAACCAATTTTCCGCTGGGCGTTATACGATCGCGAACCACTTGAACAATGGGGAATTGGCACAACCACATTGCTCGGCGATGCTTGCCATCCGATGCTTCCTTTTATGGCTCAAGGATCATGCCAAGCAATTGAAGATGCAGTGGTGTTGGCCCGTTGTCTAACTGATGTGGGCACTAGCGATGCTGCGCTTGCCCTTCGTCGATATGAAAATGCACGTCAAGGTCGTACAGCTCAAGTGCAAGCCTCATCGTTGATGAATCGTGATCTGTTCCACATGTTGGATGGTCAAGAACAAAAAGATCGGGATATGTTTTTTTCGCTTACGCCACCAGGAATGTCAATTCTTGATTGGGTCTTCGAATATGACGCACTCACTGTTGCCATTTAGACCACCTCAGAAATTCAGCAGCTAGTGATTGCCCGTGCAATCTCTGGTCTGCGCATCGAGTAACGAATCGTTAGAACGTGACCGACAAGAGGTCGCGACCTACTAAGACATGTCCGGTGTAACCACCTGCTTTGACATCATCTGAAAACCCTTGTTCGTCGACTTCATTTTGTGGTGGCGGCCCAAGATGGGTGAGCATCAAAGTGTTGACTTGCGCGCGTTGTGCCATTGCACCTAGTGCAATTGAGTCGGCGTGATAGTCAAAAATTGACTTGATGCGGGGAAGTTGTTCGATGATCAACGCGAGCGGGGCGCGACGACATGCCTCATGAACGAGGACATTTGCGTGTCGACTGAAATCTTCTACTTCTTGGCACACGCGTGTGTCACCAGAAATCACTACCGAGCCGTCAGGCGTGGTGACTTTGTACGCAACTGCATCTGGCACTGGTTCATGGTGCACAGCGACAGATTCCACCACTACTGCGCGATCTGCAGAAGCCCACACTTCTGCGGGGGTGAATGAAGCGGGAAATTCTTGAGCATCAAGCACTACTTCGCGTGTTCCCATGTGCTCGCGTCGAAGGTGGATGTCTTCGTCGTATGGTTCGAGCATTCGTTTCACGAAACGTGCAGCTCCTCCAGACGGCGCAAAGATGGACAGAGGGGTAGCTGCCTCATCAAATTGGGTCTCAATCCATCTTGATAAAACTAGTTCTGCTAATCCGAAAACGTGATCGCTGTGAATGTGAGTGATGAACACTGCATCTAGATCAGCAAGTCGAAGACCCGCTTCAATCAACCGATTACTCGTGGCGCGACCTGCATCAAATTGCACAACGACATCGTTATATTTCACAAACACGCCGGCTCCTGCGCGACCAGGTGTAATGGGTGGGCCGCCAGTGCCGGTGAGAGTAACTGTCGTTGCCATATGTAAGTCCCGTCAAAGGATAACTAGGTGCTATAGGAATCAATCTTCTTTAGGGGATCAGGTTATCCGATTCTCAATGTGTCGATCAGAGAGAGACATCATGACAAAATGGCTCAAGTTATTTGCTCTGCGATGAGGGCACTTCAGAGATTCAGCAGCTGGT
>JBIKOO010000127.1:0-3791 GCA_044358015.1 Ilumatobacteraceae bacterium | reverse complement strand
GAGTCGGCAGTGATGTATTTGATGTGATCAACAATGTTGGATCAAATCTTTACGAACGCGGATTTGGTGGCGACCGTGGATTTCTTGAACGCGACCTAGGTCAGTTTGAACAGGCTGTTGAAGTTTTTGCGTGGTGCGGCGGGGCGGTGTTGTTGAAGAAGGCCTACCTTGACGCGGTTGGGGTTTTTGACGAGCGTTTGTTCTTGTATTACGAAGACACCGATCTGTCGTGGCGTGGTCGCTTGCAGGGTTGGCGTTATCTCTATGCGCCTGGCGCATTAGTGCGTCACCGTCATGCGCAGTCATCAGGCGTGGGTAGCGACACCTTCCGCTTTTACACCGAACGAAATCGCTTACTCGTGTTAGTGAAGAACGCGCCATTGTGGTTGGCGGTGCGATCTGGACTGGGTGAACTGAAGCGCACTGTCATCATCAATGTTAGGCACTTGATATTGCGACCATTGACTTTACGTATGCCCGCGCGTCCTGAAGCAGCGATGCGACGTCGCGTGTTGAAATCGTATTTGTCGTTGGTTCCGGCAATGCTGCGTGATCGCTGGTTGATGGACCGTCGTTGTTCGCGTCAATCATTAATGAAGTGGGAAGTCTCGAAGTGACACGACTGAAAGTTGCGATCTACAACTTGTACTGGGCCACGTACGGCGGCGGCGAACAAGTGAGTGGTGCGATCGCCGAAACACTGTCAAAGTATTGCGATGTCACCTTGCTTGGGCCGGAAGAACCAAGTATTGAAGCCACACGCGCTCGGCTCGGTGTTGACCTTGCGGGTTGTTCGTGGCGAAAAGTGGTTGATGATCTTGAGGCCAGTACTGCCAGTGCTGACTTTGATGTATTCATTAACGGCACCTATCGCAGTCACACGGTGAACCAGGCGCCGGTTGGCTTGTATTACGTGCACTTCCCAGAGCCACCGATTACCTCGAGACGACAGAGCGTCGACAAGATTGCTCGGGCTGGACTCGGAGCGATGAAAGCTGCGCCTCGCTTGCCAGATCGGCTTGCGGGTGTGCAGCGAGGTCTGCAACGCCGTGTGATCGATCAATCATGGACAAAGTCGTACACAAAATTCTTGTCGAACTCGAAGTACACCGTGGGCTGGGTCAAGAAGTTGTGGGATGCCGATAGCGAGATTGTGTACCCGCCCGTGCGCACTACGGTGAAGCCTGGTACGAAGGTTGATCTGATTACATCAATCGGAAGATTCTTTGACCCGACACTTGGACATTCAAAGAAACAACATGAATTGCTGGAAGCGTTCAGTCAAATGTTTTCATCGCGCAATGGTGTTGGCTCGTGGAAGTTGTCGTTCGTGGGTGGAGCCGATGGTGCGAGCCGTGACTACGCGCTTGCGATGCGTCGTGGGGCGATCGGTCTTCCAGTTTCAGTCAATCTGAATGCACCGAGAGAACTCGTTGAAGCCACATTGGCGACGGCGAGTATCTATTGGCACGGCGGTGGTTTTGGCGAAGACCCCGAACTACATCCTGAACGTTTTGAACATTTCGGAATTGCGGTTGTTGAAGCGATGGCCGCAGGGGCTGTCCCAGTTGTCTTTGCGGCTGCTGGTCCGGCTGAAATTGTGCGTCATGCGATCGATGGGTTCCACTGGAAAACACTCGGCGAGTTGCAGGCGTATACGCGAGTCCTGATGAATGATGAAACGTTGCGACTCAAGATGTCGGCATCAGCTCAAGAACGCGCCGCTGAATTCAGCGTCGAAGTGTTCGCCAGTCGAATCAACGCCCTGCTCTAGATTCTTGGGCGTCAAAAGTGCCAAATATGGCACGCTTTCGCTCCCAATGGGGTGGTTAGGTGACATAGCCGAGGACGTCAATTAACACATCGCTACTCGTTGTTCCGCTCACACCTGCATCGTTGTACACCTGCAAAGTTCCGTCTGTACCTAACTTCACAATCACCATATTCGGAACAATTGAGCCTCCGCCGAAATTGACGTTTGATGAGTTTGGTCGCTCGAGTCCGGTTGGCCACACGGCTAACCAACCCCAAGCCGACGCACCGACCGAAGTGACATTGAGATAGACCGCAGTGGCATTGTTTGGAATTCCTAATGCACCAGCAACCTGCACCGTGCGGGTCTCGGAAGCACTCATACGCGCGGGTGTCGTTCCGATTCCGATTCGTGTATCAAAAATTCGCACCGGGTCAACAGTTGTTGTTCTACCTTCACCGTTATTGCTGGTTGTGAAATAGCCAAAGACATCAACAATGAGATGAGTTGCGGCTTCGGCAGCAAAGAGACGAACTTTGCCGTTGCTACCAACCTTCACAACCACCAGGTTTGAGCGGTCATCGCCGTTAAGCAAATTGAGATTTGATGCATTGGGCCGAGTTGAGTTATCGGGATAAGCCGAAACCCATCCACTTCCGGTGGGGGAGACGGCGGTGATGTTCAGAACTACTGAATTGGCATTGCCTGGAACTCCGGCGATACCTGAAACGGTGAATGTCCGGTCATCAAGTGGCGCAAACTTGCCAGCCCTCACGGCAGATTCTTCACCGAGGCCGATGCGAGTATCGAGAAGTCGTTGCGGAGCAATGCCTACAAATGAACTCCCACGAGATAATGAATTGAGTGCACTGGTGTCGAACCATCCGGCGACATCGGCCACGACATGGGTGGGTCCGTTGTAGTTATACAGACGGATTTTTCCGCCAGCACCGACCCTTGCCAAAACCAAATTGGGGACAGTGGCGCCAACTTCAGTATTGAGATTTGAAGCACTTGGCCAATTGCCATAAGTGAATTGGTCATTGAATACACCGCCAACGCCAGCAGGTCGAGGGCCAACAGTGATGAAACCTACAGTCGGTGGTGTCACCGCGGTGACATTCAGAAGAACTGCGCTTACACCGCTGCGGGGAATCCCTGCGACACCAGTGACTTGGAGGTCATGGTTCGCGGCATCATCGGCTTGAAAGAGAGGATTAGTTGAAGACTGGCTGCCGTCACCGCGTCTGATGGGTCCGTTTGAAATGCCAGTTCCATTACGCGTATCCAGAATGCGCGTTGGGTTGATTGGGTGAAAACCCCCAGTGGCTGTCGCCGAACTACCTTGATCGAAGGTGCAGATCGGGATACCGAAACACACCGCATCAAGATCGATGACGGGAATATTGGTGGGCGAGATGTCGACGATGCCGTGCAAGTGGCGACCAGTCAACATGTCGCGGATATACATGACATAATGCCCGGGGTAGGCAATTCCTCCGGTCCAGGCGTTACCTTTGTTCTTTGTTGAAGCGAATGCACCGATGGACACTCCACGATTGTTTGTCGGTGGAGCATCACAGGTTTGATGCCAACTGCAATCAATTTGAAAGATGTCAACTTCGACGCGATTGTCGGCCACGACATTGTGCGACAGAATATTTCCCTGTAAACGAAACGCACCGTTGACTCCGAGTTGGGGCAAATTAATTTGGCCAACATTCAACCAATCTGATCCCATCGTTGAGTCAACTTGAATTTGCACACCGCCAAAGTCGCCTTGCTATGGGTCGTAGGTTTGCCAATAGCACGGGTCATTTTCGTTGATGCCTGAACAGTTGGTTGGAGGATGAGGATAAATCTCGAGTCTCATAACCGAGGCCGATCCAGCAACAGTGATGCCATTCGTCTGTGAGGTTCTCCAGCCATACGTTGGTGAACCAATTGTGCGATCAAAATTCCAGAGACGTCCGTCGGCGCTCCAGCGAACCATGGTTTCGTAGTTTCCGCCGCCGGCGCCGTTGTAAATCGCGTCGAC
>JBIKOO010000015.1:0-34920 GCA_044358015.1 Ilumatobacteraceae bacterium | reverse complement strand
GAACCTGCGCTCGATGATGCCGTGGATCTCAGCCGGCAAGCAGAAGGTCAGCGAAGCCTCAGGCGGCTGAGCCGTTCTCGAGCCTTGAGGCTTCTACGAAATAGCCTCAGGCGGCTGAGCCGTTCTCAAGCCAAAAATCTAGTAAAAATCTAAATCCGACTTGTTAGGTCGGGAATTGACCGTTAGCGTGCCCTCCTGAATTACTAATCAGGAGGGCACGACTATGTCTGCAGCAGAGTGGGGTTTTGAAACCCGTCAAATTCACATCGGTGGAGAACCCGATCCAACAACTGGCGCTCGCGCCGTTCCGATCTACCAGACCACCAGTTACGAATTCCGTGACGCACAGCATGCGGCGAATCTTTTTGCTCTTGCCGAAGTGGGCAACATCTACACGCGCATCATGAACCCAACGCAGTTGGCCGTTGAGTCACGCGTGAACTCACTTGAAGGTGGCGTGACGACCGCAATCGGTTTGCCTGGCACGCTCGTAGTGAGTTCGGGTCAGGCCGCTGAGACCTTGGCGATTCTTACTTTGGCTGAAGCTGGCGATCACATTGTTGCTTCACCATCGTTGTATGGCGGTACGTACAACTTGTTGCACTACACCCTTCCCAAGATGGGTATTGCCGTTTCGTTCGTTGACGATCCGCACGATCTTGCGCAGTGGAAGGCCGCTGTTCGTCCCAACACCAAGGCGTTCTACGGTGAAGTTTTGGCGAACCCACGTAACGACGTGTTCGACATCGAAGGCGTTTCGAAAGTTGCACATGAAGCTGGCGTTCCATTGATCGTCGACAACACTGTGCCGACCGCTTACGGCATTCGTCCAATTGAGTGGGGTGCCGACATTGTTGTGCAGTCACTCACAAAGTTTGTTGGTGGACACGGAACTTCGGTTGCCGGTTCAATCACCGATGGTGGCAAGTTTGACTTCTCAGCTTCGGGTCGTTTCCCGAATTTCACCGAGCCCGACCCCAGCTACCATGGCTTGGCGTACTGGCCCGCACTTGGTGCTGGCTCGTACATCTTGAAGGCTCGCGTGCAGTTGCTGCGTGACCTTGGTATGGCGGTGTCGCCGTTCAATGCCTTCTTACTGTTGCAGGGTCTCGAAACCTTGTCCCTGCGTATGGAGCGCCACTGGAGCAATGCTCATGCAGTTGGCGAGTTCCTTGACAAGCACCCGCAAGTTGAGAGCGTGAACTATGCCGGCTTGCCGAGCAGTCCGTGGCATGACCGTGCCAAGAAGTACTTCGGTGGCCGTGGCTACGGTTCAGTTTTGGCGTTCAACATCAAGGGTGGACGTGAAGCTGGCGAAAAGTTCGTGGCCGGTCTGCAGTTGCACAGCCATGTTGCCAACATCGGTGACGTGCGCAGCTTGGTGATTCAGCCTTCAAGTACGACGCACAGCCAGTTGACCGCTGACGAGCAGATCGCTTCAGGCGTTAATCCTGGACTCGTGCGTTTGAGCGTGGGTCTCGAGTCGATCAAGGACATCTTGGCCGACCTCGAACTCGGTTTCGCCGCGGCCAAATAACTGTTCGTTTTTCGCCACTTTGGAATGTAATTACCGCCTGGCGGTAGGCATATTCCAAAGTGGCGGAAATGGGTATGGTGTTAGTCGGGGCGGTTGTCGTCGAGGAACTTCTGGAACTCGGCCGCTAAATCGTCGCCAGACGGAATGAGCTCCTCGGCGCGTCGATCAAACTCAAGTTCGAGCATCTGGACATATCGCAACGCTCGATCGTCTTCGGACACGGCGTCATCATGAAGTGAGCGCCAACGTTCCATGTCTTCTTCAAGTTCACTGTGTCGCGTCGGCACTCCCAAGACGTGCTCAAGTTGGCGCAACAAGGCCGCTGAAGCTTGAGGGTGTTCAGCGTTTCCTAAATAGTGGGGGACTCCAACACGCAACGAAATTGCCGGCAATTCTTCGCGTTCAAATTCGGTTTGCATGACGCCGACCACACCGGTGATTCCTTGGTACGACGGACGCGATAAGCCAAGAGTGCGTGCCAACTGCGGATCGACGGTGCTGCCCACAACAAACGGGGTGCGCGTATGAGGCACCGTGTCGGCTGATGCACCAACGGTCACGATGGCTTCGCAACCAAGTCGTGAATATGCCGCAACCAGGCAACGCACAAAGGTGTGCCAACGAATGTGGGGTTCAACGCCCGACATCACCACGATGTCGCGAGAAAACTCGGGGAATCGCAACGCAATGATTTCATTGGTCGGCCACTCAATGACTCGCTCGTCTTCGTCGTCGATTCGAATCTCGGGACGAATTTGCGTGAAATCGTAAAACGGGTCGCAATCAATCGAGGCGACGATTTCAGCAGCGTTGTGTCGGACCAGATGTTCAATCGCAGATGTCGCGACACCGGCGGCATCAAACCAGCCAGTTAAGGCCACCACCATGACGGGACGGCGCAGTGGTGCTGCCAAACCCTCCCAGATCAAGACATCGGCGACTTCCATTCCTAGAGTCTCACCCGCGCAATGCCTCAACCACAACGTCAATGCACGCCGTCAGGGCCTGAACATCTTCGGGATCAATCGCAGGAAACATGCCAACTCGTATCTGATTACGCCCCAATTTGCGGTAACTGTCGGTGTCAACCACTCCATTTGCCCGCAAAGCGGCGCACACATCATTGGCATCAACTCCGCCGTCGGCTACCGCGGCAATGTCAATTGTTCCGACAACCTGCGAACGCTGGGCGGGATTGCTCACGAATGGGGTGGCCCAATCGCGTGACTCGGCCCACGAATACAAGATGGACGATGATTGAGCCGAACGGGCATTGCATGCGCTTAATCCACCGATTTCATTCATCCACTTCACTTGTGCATCAAGCATGACCAAGGTGGCGAGTGCGGGCGTGTTGTAGGTCTGATTCGCCTTGCTGTTGTCAAGTGCGATCTTCAGGTCAAGCGACGCGGGGATCCAGCGCTTCGATGCCGAAATTTTCTCAATGCGTTCAAGCGCGCGCGGTGAACAGGCGGCGAACCACAAGCCACCATCGGATGCGAAACACTTTTGCGGAGCGAAGTAGTAAACATCGACTTCGGATGGATTCCAGAGCAAGCCACCAGCTGCCGACGTTGCATCGACGACCACCAAAGCATCGCCACTGTCCGCTGGGCGTACCAGGGGCATCATCACGCCAGTGGATGTCTCATTATGGGTGAAGGCGTAGGTGTCGATTCCAGATTGTGAGGTCGCGGTCGGATGAGTGCCAGGGTCGGTCTTGATCACGGTCGGATCGCCCAAATGTGGTGCAGCGGCAACGGCTTCGGCAAACTTCGATGAGAACTCGCCAAACACCAAGTGTTGACTGTGCCTTTCAACAAGTCCGAAAGTTGCTACATCCCAAAAAACTGTCGAGCCACCATTGCCAAGAACGATCTCCCAACCTTCGGGAAGTCCAAACAAATCGGTCAGCCCAGAGCGAACCGATCCCACCAAATTCTTCACGGGTGCTTGGCGGTGTGATGTACCCATGAGGGCTGGTCCGGCCGCAGCCAAGGCCTCTATCTGTTCGGGTCGCACTTTCGAAGGTCCGCAACCGAAGCGACCGTCGGCTGGCAAAAGATTGGAAGAAATGCGAATTGATCGGGGGTCAGTAATGCTCACTGTCTTAGCATGGCAGGCATGAGTTCGTCACCCCAAAGCAAGCGCACATCTTCTCGTCTCGCAGCCATCGCTGAATCGGCAACTTTGGCTGTAGATGCCAAAGCCAAGGCCCTGAAAGCTGCTGGCGAAAACGTGATTGGTTTCGGCGCCGGCGAGCCCGACTTCCCGACGCCAGAGCACATTGTTGAGGCAGCAGTGAAGGCTTGTCGCGACCCGAAGATGCATCGTTACACGCCCGCGGCCGGACTACCTGAATTGCGTGAGGCAATCGCTGCGAAGACTTTGCGCGACAGTGGCTTTCAGACAACTGCCAATCAAGTCCTCGTCACGAACGGTGGCAAGCACGCTGTGTTCACCGCATTTGCGGCGTTGTGTGATCCGGGCGATGAAGTCATTGTGCCTGCTCCGTATTGGACCACTTATCCCGAAGCGGTCACATTGGCAGGCGGAGTTCCTGTTGTCGTTGACACGACTGAAGAAACAGGATTTCGGGTCACGGTTGAGCAGCTCGAAAAAGCCCTAACAAAGCGCACGAAAGTTTTGTTGTTCGTGTCGCCTGATAACCCCTCGGGTTCGGTGTATCCACCTGAAGAAGTGAAGGCCATTGGCGAGTGGGCAGTATCACGCGGTATCTGGGTGATCACTGACGAGATTTACGAACACCTCACGTACGGTCAACACAAATTCACGAGCATGCCAACGCTCGTTCCTGAACTGGCGAATCAGTGTCTCATTGTGAATGGCGTTGCAAAGACATATGCAATGACTGGTTGGCGCGTTGGCTGGATGATCGGACCTTCAGATGTGATGAAGGCATCAATCAACTTCCAAAGTCATGCCACTTCAAATGTCAATAACGTTGCACAAGCAGCAGCGCTTGCAGCAGTTGCTGGCGATCTGTCGGCTGTATCAATGATGCGCGATGCATTCGAACGTCGTGGGCGCACAATGCATCGAATGTTGAATGACATTCAGGGCATCACATGTCTTGAACCAGAAGGTGCGTTTTATTGCTACCCGAATGTCACTGGCTTAATTGGCAAAACCTTCAATGGCAAGACTGCAAATAACAGCATGGAACTAGCTGACATCATTTTGTCGGAAGTAAAAGTGGCAATTGTTCCTGGTGAAGCATTCGGGACATCTGGTTACGCACGATTCTCATTTGCTCTTGGTGATGCCGATCTTGAAGAAGGTATTCGACGAATCGCTGATTTGGTGGCGCGCTCTTAACAAATTGTTGAACGCGAGTACTTCATGTGTTAGGTTCACTCCGTCGGCAATAGTCGACACGTACAGAAAACAGCGAAGTCCGGTGAGATCCCGGCACTGTCCCGCAACGGTTGTGTAGCAAACGAGAGTTTCGCTAACGAGTCCGGTCGCCTGATCTGTATGCGATATCAACCCTCGAGGCAAGGGCGGATCGCGCAGGAATGGCTTGTCTCTTCCTCGCACTCCTCTTGCTTCCTCAAAGCAATGGAGGAAGCTTTCATGAAAGCAAACCTAGTAAGTGCCAATAAACCTCAGCGTCGAACCACACGCCGTGTCCTGATTGGATCACTCGTCGCCCTGAGCTCACTGCTCGCAGCATGTGGTGGCGACAAAACAGATTCATCAGCCAGTGTTGAAACAGAAGCGCCGGTGTCAACTGAAGTTGTCGACGATACACCGCAACGAATCGTGTCGTTGTCGCCAACGCATACCGAAATCTTGTATGCGCTTGGTGCGGGTGACCAAGTGGTTGCGGTCGATTCAATGTCGAATTACCCCGCAGAATCAGCATCAGTTCTCACCGATATTTCGGCGTACGAACCTAACGTCGAAGCAATCTCGGCCCTTGAGCCCGATTTGGTAGTGATTGGTGATGACTTCAGCGGACTCGCTGAACAATTGTCAACGATCGGAATTGAGTCGTGGGTGAGTCCTGCTCCGATGACTTTGGACGAGGCGTATGAACAGATTGTTGAACTCGGAGATGTGGTCGGCCGCCTTGATGATGCGCAAAGCGTTACTCAGAAAATGAAAGATGACATTGCTGAAATTGTTGCAGCAATTGAAATTCCGGCCGCGCCAATTAGCTACTACCACGAACTCGATGACACGTATTACTCGGTGACGGGAAATACGTTTATCGGTTCAATCTATGAACTCTTCGGCATGCGCAATATTGCTGATGCCACCGAAGGCGAAACCGATTATCCGCAATTGTCGGCAGAGTTCATCGTAAGCCAGGATCCGAATGTCATTTTCTTGGCTGACGTGAATTTGGGTGTAACCGCTGAAACGGTTGCTGCTCGTCCAGGATGGTCGGGCTTGTCAGCGGTTGTGTCGGGCAACATTGTTGCCATTGACGACGACATTGCGTCTCGCTGGGGACCGCGTCTCGTTGAGTACGTGCAAGCTGTCGCTGATGGCGTTTCCCAGTACATTGCAAGTTTGAGCTGACCTACATGTTGCCCGAACAAGTTCGCGATTCAGAGCGCTCATGGTGGATGCCGTTGGCATGTGTCTTGCTTGCGATCGCGTTCTTGTTCGGCGCCATGGTCGGGCCCGCTGGGCCAGATTGGTGGCGGGTGCCTGCCGAGTTGTTGAATCGTTTACCTTTCATTGACATCTCATCAGGTGCTACCGAATTGCAAAGCACTGTGCTGTGGCAGATTCGTATGCCCCGAGTAGTTCTCGCCGGCATTGTGGGTGCGATGTTGTCAATTGCTGGCGCTTCGTATCAGGGGGTGTTTCGTAATCCCTTGGTAGATCCGTATTTGTTGGGTGTTGCTGCTGGGGCTGGACTCGGAGCAACGGTCATTATCGTCACGGCGCGCGCAAGCAGTTCGTCGTGGCCAATTGACCCATTGCCGATAGCTGCCTTTGCTGGTGGTCTCGTGGCGGTGATGATTACGTATTCGGTAGGTGCAGCGTTCGGCGCAGCGAAATCATCGGCAACGCTCGTACTTGCTGGTGTTGCCGTGACATCTCTTGCCACTGCAATTCAGACGTTCATGTTGCAGAAGAATACCGATGTTGTTCGTCAGGTCTATAGCTGGATCCTTGGTCGTTTATCAACGGCTACTTGGCACGACGTACGTTTGGTTTTGCCGTACGTAGTTGTGAGCACCGGAGTTTTGTTGTGGCATCGTCGGTTGCTTGATGTCTTGCGGGTTGGCGATGATGAGGCGCAATCTCTTGGAGCACGTGTTGATCGCATTCGACTCACTGTTGTGATTGCTGCAACGTTAGGAACTGCAGCAGTGGTGAGCGTGAGCGGACTCATCGGGTTTGTCGGAATTGTTGTTCCTCATTTAGTTCGATTGCTCGCTGGTTCGAGTTATCGCCGGATCTTGCCACTGACCGTTCTTCTCGGTGCGGCCTTTTTGATCGTGGCCGATATTCCTGGGCGAATTTTGTCCGACCCAGCTGAAACTCCTATCGGAGTTGTCACCGCATTTTTAGGTGCACCGTTTTTCATTATCGTTTTACGTTCACGTCAAGGAGCTTCACGATGACATCACTGGCCTTTGTTGATGTATCTGTCAAATATGGATCCTCAACTGCAGTTCAAGGTTTCACTGACACGGTTCGACCAGGGGAGTGGTTATGTCTCATTGGGCCAAACGGTGCCGGCAAGTCATCACTTTTGCGTTCTGCAGCTGGTTTAGTCAAACATGACGGCGGCATCTTGGTTGATGGTTCGCCGTTGCATCTACGTTCATCGCGTCGACGAGCTGCGCTAGTCGCGCATGTTCCGCAGTCACCCTCAATGCCAGACGATATGACTGCGGCTGAATACGTCTTACTGGGACGAAATCCATACGTGGGATATTTTGGTCACGAAACCAAACATGATCGGATGATGGTGGCCCGAGTTATCGAACGACTTGATCTTGAACACTTCGCGAATCGGAGACTCGGAACTCTGTCAGGCGGCGAGCGTCAACGATTAGTGATTGCGCGTGCACTGGCTCAAGAAGCGCCGATTATGTTGCTTGATGAGCCAACGAGTGCGTTAGATATCGGCCATCAACAACAAGCACTCGAATTGGTCGATAGTTTGCGGCGCGAGCATGGCTTTACGGTGGTCTCGGCAATGCACGATCTGACATTGGCCGGTTTGTATAGCGACCGTCTCGCGTTGTTACATCAAGGTCACTGCGTCGCGTCAGGTCCGGCAGAACAAGTGTTGAAAGCCGAGACATTGTCTGAGTTCTATGGGGTGTCAGTGACTGTTCTTCACGAACCAGACGGCACGGTTGTCGTCGTACCTAGAAGAACGGTGCCTCTAGCGTGATTCTGGTGCATAATCCTTGCGATATCCGCAACGATTATGCACCAGAATCACAGATGGACGAGTACGGTTTGGGGCGTGGAAAATACATTTGATGCCACCGTCATCAATCGACAAGTCGAAGGTCTGGCGGCTTCGCATCAATTGCTCTTAGAGCGACTGGGTGGTCTCACCGATGAGATGGTTTCTCGATCTTCGTTGCTGCCAGATTGGACAGTCGGTCATGTGCTGGCGCATATCGCTCAACAGGGCGACAGTATCATTCGACTTTTTCTCGCAGCCGAGGAAGGCGAAATTGCTGACCAGTATGAAGGTGGCTTTGCGGCCCGTGTGACCGCAATCAACGAAGCAGCGTCTCGAACAGCCGCCGAGCATGTAACCGATGTGCGTCGTTCGATTTACGCGTTGGAAGGAGCAATAGCTTCGGCGCGTCAAGGGTGGTACGGCTCGGCACGAATGGTGTCTGGAATTGAAGTGCGAGTCACCGATTTGCCACTGCGCCGCTGGCGTGAAGTTGAAGTTCATATGGGAGACCTCGGATTGGCTGAACTCGGCTGTGTCGGGCCCGAATCATGGTCGATGGATTATGTGCGGCATGACTTATCGGTGATGACCATGCAGTGGAAGTCTCGAGGCTCAATGGGACTCACTGACCTTCCCCAACAAATACGCACGCAGTCCCCTACAGTGCGTTTAGGTTGGTTGATGGGGCGCACAGTTATTGACGCACTTGCGCCAGCAGGATTGATGGGATGATGACAATGCCTAAAGTGCGCCAGTTTTTGCTTCTCATAACGGCACTTGTTGCAGGACTTTTTTGGGCGTCTCCCGTGTCGGCGCATGCCCAACTGGACTCATCATCACCGGCCCCTTCGTCGGTACTTGAATCTGCCCCGAGCGAAATACGCCTTGATTTCAATGAACCTGTCACGCCCATTGCGCGTTCAATTGAGATTTACAATCAAGATGGTCAACGAATCGTGTTAGGTGAAGCCTTACTCTCACCGGACGATCCGTCAGTTTTGATTGCTGGCGATGTTCCAGAAATTCCAGATGGTCTCTATGTCGTCGCTTGGCGCGCGGTCTCCAATGACGGTCACGCAATTGAAGGCGCCTACACATTTCAAATCGGGACTTCGGCGCCAATCATCGCCACGAGTGATCTGATCACAAATGTGTTGGCCGGACAAAATGGACCGAGCGGTCTGTCATGGGTGATGGGCATCGCGAAGTTTCTAGGTTTTCTCGGGCTTTGCCTTGTGCTGGGATGTCTTGCCATGGTCTCTGGCGGATCAATTTCATCTCGCCGAGTCCCGATTTTTATCGGAGTCGGTTGGTTGTTGGCTTTTGTTAGTGCATTCGTTCTATTCGTGACGCAAGGGCCGTACACCATCGCTGGTTCATGGTCTGATCTTTTCAACACTTCGTTGTGGTCGGATGTGTACGCGACACGATTGGGCAAAGCCCTCGTCATCCGCGAATTGCTTTTGCTATCGCTCTTGGTTCTGTTGTGGTCGCTGCGAGGTCACTTTGCGAGGTCGCTGACTTCATGGTGGAGGTCAACGACCGCATTGGTCGGGGTAGGAATAGTGCTGACTTTGTCAGCATCCGGTCACCCCAGTGCCTCTGAAAATTCAGGTATCGCGGTTTTTGCTGATGCACTCCACCTCTCAAGTGTCATTTTGTGGGTCGGAGGTCTCGTCGTTCTGGCTGGCGGTGGAGTGATGCGTAGTCTCGAAGCAGAAGTCGTTGTGCAGCGTTTTTCTCGAATCGCAACCTTTGCGATTCCGATCGCAGTCTTCACAGGTTTGTGGCAGACCTGGCATTTAGTTCCTTCACTGAGTGACATCACTCAAACGAAGTGGGGCCAGGCTCTGCTGATTAAATCCTGCATTGTCGTTGTGGCCGTCACCCTCGGAGCGTTTGCGCAATGGCTGGTTCGAAGGGGAGAAGTTCGATCGATTCAGCGTATTGTCATGGTTGAGGTCTTTGTTGCAGTGATGGCACTTGGGGTCACCGCTGGGATGCTCTCGCAAGCACCCGAGATCACCGCGGCGAATTCTGTTTTCACTACTCAACTTGTTGAAGGGGACATGATCGTTGGAGTTGCGGTGACTCCAGGACGGGTCGGTAACAACGAAATTCACGTCACAGTCACGACACCAAGCGGCTCATTGTCGCCCGTTGAAAACCTCACGATGCGATTAACGCTGCCAGGTTCAGAAGTGCCAACGATTACTGCGGCAATAGCCGAATTGGGTCCTAATCATTTTGTGGGAACTCTGTCGATATTGACACCCGGAACTTGGACGCTAGAGATCTTGATTCAGCCTGATCCATCTTCAAGTACTCGTGTGGTGACCGAAGTTCCAATTACTGGCTAGCGATGGATTTCAGCGAGAACCTGACCGCGCGAAGCCGCGTTATCGAGCGAGTCAACGGTGTGTTGTAATTCAAGTTTGAGTTCAGTTGATGGCTCCTCGAGGGCACTTTCTAAACGACCTGAAGTGAGGGCTGAGTTGAATACGGCCATGTAGCCGATGGCAGCAAGGGCCTGATGCTGTTGTATTTGTTCGATTGCCGATGAAACTTTTCGGTCGTCAGTGGTATCAAGTTGTTGAGCGACACCTCTAGTGATCTTGCCTAGTACGAGAGAAGCCGGCCACGGTGCTTTGATCGGCAACATCGTTGGGATCGTAAGCAAAGTCGCAAGATGATCAGAATATAATTGGGTCTGTCGTACCTTTGCGCCCCGCAGAATTTCGGTAGATGCACCAACTGCAAATGCGATGAACTGAATTCGTTGAAGGCGTTCAATGTCATCGTCGGGGAGTTCGGAGAGATTGCGATATAGCGCTGACCCAAGTCCACCTGAAAGAGAACCCGCGGCTTCTTTGGACTCGGAAATTTTCTTCAGGTAGCCAACTCCATCGTCGGCTGACCACTTCCATTCGGACGCAAGTCCAGTGAAATGAAGTTGCCATGGTGCAATGACTTCACCGAGAATTTTCCGAATCTCACGGTGAATTCGTTTTTGTTCATGAATGTCAACCCAACTTGGAGCAATTCCTCGACGCCAATCCTGACCATCAAAAACCGTTTCGACGAGTCGTTTGATTCGATGACCAGCAGTCGCGACCGATGTGGTGCGGGGATCGGTTGCGCTCAGCCACAACGAGCGAACAATGTTGGGATTATGAGCGCCATAAACCAGGGGAGCCAAGAATTTTGTTGAGTCGATAAGTCGTCCCGATTCGAGCGAATCCACGGCAATGCGCGACAGTCGCTCATCCATTTCAGTTGGCTGTCCGTGAGTTGCATCTGACCACCATTCGGGATGTTGATCAACCCAGCGGTTCAAGAAGAACGCTGCAGAATTGAATGACAGTGTGTGAGCGTCGGATATGTCAAAAAATGCACTATTCAAAACTCGTCTGACTCGCGCGTCTTGTCGTTCAAGCGTGGCAAGAGTTTGCTTCAGTAATGAGTGAACTTTTGGAATGGCCAAATCTCCGATCTGAGATAGTCGAAGCAGTAACTCCACTTCATCTCGAGCTATGGCGATGCTTCGGGCAAGCAGGGCCAAGCGTTGTGGGTCACAAGCCAGTTGACTCATGGTGGGCTCGAAGTATTTCAATGCAGGAGGTGAGTAACAATTTGGCTGCTTTGATTTCACTTTGCGAAATCAAAGCAATAGGTCCAGTCCAAGTATCAGAGTCTGAGAGGCGAGCGATATCGCGAATTTGATTGTCAATGGTGTTTTGTACGCGCGTCGCCAGTTGAAGAGAAGTTCCCATGCGCAAGTGTGTGCGCGATGGTTGCGTATGCGGTTACTTCTCTAGATACGTGACCACTTGATGATGGGGCAGTTGCGTGACGGTCTCAATAAATCCATCACCAAAAGTGCTGTAGCCGTGACGGTTATAAAAGGCCAAGGCGGCGTCTCGAGCATTTGCCCAAATGAGGTCAACTCCAACTTCTTTGGCGTATTCCATTCCAGCATGGAGCAGCATTCCGCCGATCCCGTGCCCCTGAACGAGGACAGCTGTAGCCATTCCGCGTAATTGCAACCCTTGAAGTTGAGGTGCGGATGGAAATGGACGGCGCATCCAAGTGCTCACCCCGATATTTACCCCGGCCTCAGTAAATGCCCCGATGTGCACTGTTGTGGGTTCCTCATCGCCGTCAAAGGTGACGGTCTGATTGACCATTCCGGCGCGTAAAACTTCCAGACGTAACGGCCGAACTTCAAGATAACCCATTGTACGAATCGAGATGTTTCCTAACGTGCCGCTCATGAGTTGTTCCCGACGCGAATACTTTTGGAGTGATAGGTGGCGATAAATCCGGTACCTATAAACCCAATTTTGAGCTTCGGGGCCGCTGGCATATCTTCAACTTACTGGAGACGATGTATTGAATCTGAAATGATCTCGGCCTCGGATAAATCATGAGTAACTAGTAGTGCTGTCGTGCTGGTCGAATGCAGAATTTGATGCAAGTCCTGCGCCAGACGGTCGTGAAGTTCTTGGTCGAGGCCAGTCAGCGGTTCATCAAGCAGTAAGACGCGTGGGGACGGCGCGAGTGCACGGGCTAGTGCCACCCGCTTTGATTCACCGCCTGACAGGGTCGCGACGGATTGTCTCGTGACATCGTCGAGTCCAACAAGTTCAAGCAGTTCGTGGCATCGTGCGTCAATGTCGCGTTGATTCATCTTGGCCACTTTTAAACCGAAGGCGACATTGTCATACACATTGAGATGTGGAAAAAGTTGGTTATCTTGAAAAACCATTCCAACTGACCTTTGGTGGGTGGGAATATGCGTGATATCGCGATCACCAAGAATGATTGTCCCTGTTGTCGGTTTCAAAAGACCAGCGACGATTCGAAGCAAAGTTGATTTGCCCGAGCCCGATGGTGCAACGACAGCTGTAGTGGTCCCAGTCGTAACTTCTAAGGAAAAATCATGCAGGATAATTCGTTCGCCATAGTTAAATGAAACGTCAGTGATGATCAGGCTCATGAGTATGACTTTCGATCCACAGACAAGACGATCATTGCAGTCACAAGAATCAAGACTACTGATGCGGCCATACCTGTAGCCCGTGGAATCTCGCCTGCTTTACCGAAAAGTCCAGCGATGATGATGGGAAGAGTGCGCGATTCGCGGCGAGTAAGAAAACTTGTTGCTCCGAATTCACCTAAAGACATTGCTAGGGAGAAAGCGAATCCAGTCGAGATTGCTGGTCGTAGCAGTGGTATCTCAACGGTAAACAATCGTCGCCAAGGTCCGGCGCCTAATGTTGCCGCCGCCAACCTGAGGTCATTGGGAATTCCCTGAACGACGGGTAACGCCGCTCGAATGACAAAAGGAAGGGCGATTGCCGAATGAATGATCGGTATCAGCAACCACGAGGATCGGAAGTCAAACGGATCAAAGTCGTAGGTGATCAGAATGGCCAAACCGATAACAACTGGAGATATGGCAAGTGGCAAAATCGCGAGTGTTGATAACTGTCGGTTCGCCGATTGGCGGTTAGAGAATGCGTAGGTTGCGGCGATGCCGGTTGGCAGTGCAATGCAGGCGGCGATAATTGCATATCTGGCTGATGTTTGTATGGCTTGCCAGGTATCAATTTCAATTCCCTTTTGGTTTTGTATTCCGAGAAGCACCTGCCAACCAGTCAGCGACCATGAACGACCTGTTCGCAATGAAGATGCAATTAAGGCAAGTACAGGGGCGACAAAAAAAGCCGCGACTCCAAGAAGGAAACACTTGGGCCCCAATGGAAGTTTCTGAGGATTGAGAGTTCGTGATCGAAATGAAATGAGTTCGCTAGTCCGCCCTCGAGACCATATAGAGAAAATTGTCGCGATGAGCAACATCTGAGCAACCGCCAAGATGGCAGCCCCCGACAGATCTCCAAGTTGGACTGCTCGACGATAGATCTCAATATCGAGTGTCGCTAGTCCGGGACCTCCGAGGATGGAGATGATTCCATACGAAGTGAAGCACATAAAGAAGGTGAGTGCTGCAGAAGACAAAATCGCGCTCTTGCCAAGCGGCAAGATAATGCTTTTCCAGATGTGTAATGGACTCGCGCCAAGCGTTCGCGCACAGTCAATGAGTCGATCATCGATTGAATTCCAGCGCGGACCGACAGTACGAACGACGATTGAAATATTGAAAAATGCATGGGCAATAACAATGGCTATGGTGCTGTGATGTAGACCCTTTGGTAGCAGTGCAAGAAACGCTGCACCCACTGCGACTGTCGGTAAAACAAAGGTGACCGTCACGAGTGCCATAAATACTTGTCTTGCGAAGAAGTCGTATCGGCTGAGGAACCACGTTGTTGGCAATCCGAGGCAAATTGTCAATGCAGTGGAAAGTAGGGCTTGCCACGTCGAGAAGATGAGGGCTCGTTGAACTGACGACTTGCTCCATATTGAAACAACATCGGCACCACTGATCACTGAAGTAGTAAGAACAATCAACGGAATGACTGCGGCTATGAGAACAAGAATGACCGCCGGTATGGCTAATGGACTAGTTGAACGAGGTCTCATCTCAGGACAATGTCAGACCACTGTTCAATCCACGCCTGTCGATTCTGAGAGATGTCTTCTGGCGGGAGTGAGTAACTCGTTGTAATTGTTGGGGCGTAGTCAATGAAACTTTGGGGTAATGCGACATCTTCATTTGCGGGATAGACGAACAGGCTCTCGGGGAGCAGCGACTGAAATACGGGGCCAGCAAGATAGTTGACGAGTTGTTGTGCTTGTTTTGTAAATTCGGAACCTCGCAAAACACCGGCGTATTCAATTTGTTGAAAACAAGTTTCGGTGGCCACACCGGTGACGGCAGGTGCGCCTTTTGGAAACGGGGGATCGGCAAAGATCATTTCGGCTGGAGGACTAGTTGAGTAACTCACAACTAGTGGTCGGTCGCCTCCGTATCGCGTGAATGCGGTGTAGTAGGCCTCGTCCCAACTATCAACGACGAGAACATCGTTGGCGACAAGTTGGCGCCAATAGTCAGGCCAACTGTCACCGAACGCGGCAACTGTTCCGAGTAGGAAAGCTAAGCCAGGTGATGAGGTAGCTGGATTTTCAACCACCAACATTCCTTTGTACTGAGGCGCGGCCAGATCGTCCAGTGTGGTCGGTGCTTTAGTTTCCCCAAGAGCCGCAATGTCATAGTTGACGCACACATGTCCAAAGTCAACTTCGGTGGGTTCATTTTCAAAGATTTCATTTTCGTTGGCTCGAGAAATAAACGTGTTGTCAACTCCCCACATCACATCTCCCTCGGGGTTGCCCGATGTCAACGAAGCCTTTGCAACCATTTCGCCGGTGTCACCTGACAACGCAACCCGAACGGTGATGCCGGTCTCTTCAGTGAACGCATCAAGGGCCCCTTCAGGGGGAAGGAATGAGTTGTAGGCGATCAACGTCAAGTTTGAAGTACTTGATGGCGTGCTGCTACATGATGAAGCGATCAAGAAGATCATCGCGAGGAACGACGCTCTCAGCGCAGGACGAACAAATTGAGTTTTCATTTTCATAATCCTTTTTGGGACGAGTTGTTCAGGAAACCTGGATACACCACTGCAAGAACACCCTCGTCAAGTTGAACATGGACAGAATTTTCATGGGCGATATTGCTTACTCCGCGCGACGTTTGTGACGACAGAACTGCATCGTTGAGATTCCACTGGAGTCCATGAGTCGTTACTCCAGCAACCGAAGCGCCTAATGGCATCAGGCTGATGGTCGTCCCTGCGGCTACGTCGTCGTGATATGTGCGCGGAGCGTGCAGGATTTCAACGCGGTTGGCGCCGATCCAAGCCACGATTTTGTCGAGAGAACTTAACGAGTGATGCGAGAGAGCAGCTAAAACTCCGAGGACATGATCAATGCGATCACCAGAACCCCAGAGCAGGGTGATAGTGCTGAAACCATTGACGACTGCATAATTCAGCGCGAGCTCCGTGTCGGTTTGGTCCTTTAATGGGTCGTACGAAATGACCGTCCAAGAAGCGTTGTTTGCTTGCTGTAAAGAATGGGCCGACACAGAGTCCATATCGCCAAGGAAAATTTCGGGAACCAGCCCTAGTTCTAGGGCATGGTCTAAACCAGAGTCAGCACAAATCACCGTTGGATGACCTTGAATGAAGGCAATCGACCGTGGGTCAGGACAGTCGCCGCCGATCACAATGAGTGCATGGGTTAAATCGTTATTCATTCCAATCCCTCCGCTGGCATTACCCAGTTCAGGTTCTCGGGTCGGCGACAGCAGTCACCCTCTCAGCCCACCGATCTCGTGAGCTCCCCGTTGTGTTGTAGTGAAGTTAGTTTACGCTTTGTTGACGCACGATGTCGGGCTCAATGAAAATGAATTTTGCCCGAGGTTGGCAATGGATGAGGCATTGAATGCGGCAATAATTGCCTTCTTGCTTCCTTCTTGCATAGTGACAGAATGACACATGTCAGTGCGTGAAGGGCGAATGAGGGGAATTGGTATGGGAGATTCAATGAAGGGCCGCGTGGCATTGGTGTCTGGCGGCGGTCGTGGTATCGGTCGTGGAATTTGCGAGCTACTTGCAAGCGAGGGGGCATCGATCGCGGTGAATTATCGCAAGGACAAAGAGTCGGCACTCGAAACTGTTGTAGCAATCACTGCCGCAGGCGGCAACGCCAAAGCGTACGAAGCGTCAGTTGATGATCCCGAGGCAGTCGCGATCATGGTTGATCATGTCGTTGCTGACTTTGGTTTCATTGACATTCTTGTTTGCAATGCTGGAATCGCGTCTCGTGGTCAAGCGGTAGCCGATACTGATGCCGCTGAAGTCACTCGATTGTTAAATACTCATGCGGTTGGTCCGCATTCTTTGGCGCGCTGCGCTTTACCGTCAATGCGCACTCGTCCACGCGGCGACATTGTCATGATTTCTTCGGTGGCGACATCTCATATGACGGCCAATGGTGGCCCGTACAGCATGGGTAAAGCCGCGATGGAGGCCTTGGCGCTCACGCTGGCAAAAGAAGAACGCCAATACGGCATCCACTGCAATATCGTCGCACCTGGTTTAGTTGAAACAGATATGGGTCTTCGTTTGGCCCGCGCTATGACCGGCAAGCGGGAGATGGAAGACCTCCGAAGCCTTGATCAAGGTTCGCCTTTTGGCCGGGTATGTCAGCCGCTTGATGTCGCCAATGTGGTGCTATGGCTGTGTAGCGAAGGGGCTGGCTATGTGACGGGACAACGCATTGAATGTGATGGCGGGGGACCTCGATAGATGCGCTGTGGCAGTCAATTGAGGTTTTTGTGACCACGATCTGACGAGGCGATTGACGACACGGGTAGCCTCACCCCTGTGAGCCCTCTCGCCCCCCAAAATTCACCATTCCAAAATGCCGAAGTCAGCAGCATCATTAGTATTACTGACGCTGCTCTGAGCGAACTCATTTCATTGCGCGACGCCGAAGAAGATGCGGCTTCGTTGGGTTTGAGGCTTGAAATTGTCAGTGGACCTGGCGAAGAGTTCAAATACGACTTGTCGCTGGATGAGTTTCGTAAGGCAGCGTTTACCGATGAGGTGCGCACGCATAACGGAATGAAGGTCATCATTCCCGCAAAGGATGTTGAATTGCTCGAAGGAGCAATCCTCGACTTTTCGGCATCTGGTGGTTTGGTGATTCGAAATCCAAATAAGCCGGCGGTTCAGATGGTGGAGGGACTGGTTAATGATGACGCATTGTCAGCAGAAATCGAAGCAATCGTTGCCACTGAAGTCAACCCTGCACTTGCCGCGCATGGCGGTTTCGTGACGTTCGCTGGACACGACGAAGCTGGCACGGCGTATCTCACCATGGGTGGCGGCTGCCACGGTTGTTCGATGAGCAAAGTCACGATGCTTGAAGGTGTCCAAACCACTCTCGTAGAAAAAGTTGCAGGAATTCAGCGAGTTCGGGACTTGACCGATCACAATTCGGGAGAAAATCCCTTTTATCGCTGAGGGCCGCGGATGAGTCGACCTGGTAATTCACCAGTGAACGAGTCGTTGTCGACAGTTTGAACTCCCGCAACGAAAGTTGCCTTGTAGCCCTTGCCGTGTTGTACGAGTCGACGGCCATTTGCCGGTAAGTCGTACGCCATGCGGGGCACATCAAATCCGAGATTGTCGTAATCAATGATGTTGATATCAGCGCGCATGCCAGGTGCGATCAGTCCGCGGTCATGCAAACCATAGAACTCGGCAGTTTGACGGGTTTGGCGATGAACAATGAATTCAAGCGGTAGTCGTGGTCCGCGCGTGCGGTCACGGGTCCAATGCGTGAGCATGAAGGTGGGCATGCCGCCATCACAGATTGCTCCGCAGTGAGCGCCGGCATCAGAAAGTCCCATACGTGTGTGTGGATGGCGATGTGCTTCGTATGCCATTGAAAGGTCGCCATACGAGTAGTTGAAAAACGGCGCATAAATCATTCCGTTGCCATTGTTGCTGCACAACTGATCAACGATCAGTTGCATGGGGTTGGCTCCAGTTCGACGAGCAGTACCACCAATTGAATCTTCGCGACGCGGTTCGTAATCAATATCTGATCCGTCCACGAGCCACATGCCATCCAGTTTGTCTAAAACAATCTTTTGAAAGAGTCCACCGTCATTGGGGATCTCATTCAGCAGTCGTTCGCGGCGTGTTGGATCTTTGAGGGCCTGCAGCCTTTCGTTCATTGGCAAATTTTGCACTTCGGCGTAGGCGGGATGGAAGAGCAGTGGATGTGCGCTTCCTTCTAGGCAATACATGATGCCGATGGAACGGCCAGCAACTTGTGAGTAAATCGGAACGCCATCAGCATGGGCTTGGGTGAGTAGTTCAAGAACTGATCGCCATAGGTCAGGTGATTGATCGGTCTGGCTGAGGTTGACACTCACGGGACGACCAGATCGTTGTGCGAGTTCGCGCATCCATGGCCATTCTTCAATTGGTACTCGTACGTGTTCGGGTGAGAACTGGAAATTGCCATGGCCAACACTTGCCATCGCGTCGGCAATTGCATACAACTCGGCGGGATCAACCATCGTGCCTGGAACGAGTTCTCCGCTCTTCGATTTGTGTAGCGGTGTGCGACTGGTTGAAAAACCAAGCGCTCCGGCGCGTAGGGCTTCTTCGACTAAGCGTGCCATGTTGACGCAATCATCGGCATTGGCGGGTTCGTTGTCGGCCCCACGTTGACCCATGACGTACGCACGCAATGCGCCGTGCGCGATTTGTGTTCCGACATCAATGACATAGTTCCGTTGGTCCACTGAGTCGAGGTACTCCGGGAAACTTTCCCATTGCCAATCAATCCCATCAGTCATGGCTGCTCCAGGGATGTCTTCAACACCTTCCATCAGTTCGATCAGCCATTGATGACGATCTGGATGAGCGGGGGCAAAACCAACACCGCAGTTGCCCATGACTGCAGTAGTGACTCCGTGCCACGAGCTCGGGGTCAACATTGGGTCCCATGAAACTTGGGCATCGTAATGGGTATGAATATCAACGAAGCCCGGCGTCACGAGCAATCCTTGCGCATCAATGATTCGTTGAGATCCTCGACTGATTTGGCCAACTGGGGCTACTTCGGTGATGCGACCATTGGTGACTGAAATATCGGCCATTCGAGATGGTGCGCCCGAACCATCGACGAGGTTGGCGTTGGTAATGACGAGATCGGTCATACCTTGAGACTAGTAATGACCTCATCATGTAAGCGACCGTTGGTTGATATCGCCGAGTTCTGTTCGTAATCGCGAACTCCAAAGCGGTCGGTGTGGCGACCTCCGGCAACTTCTACGATTGCCTGAACCGCAGCATTGTCGTAGGGGGCTAACCCAATTGCATCAACTGCGATGTCGACGGCCCCTTCAGCGACCAGCATGTGCTGCCAAAAGTCTCCGTACCCGCGAGCGCGATAGGCCCGTTGTTGAAGAGCCACCAATGCATGGGTACCACCAGCTTGATCCCATCCCGAATTAAATGTGACGCTGACTTGTGCCTCGGAAATGTTCGACACCTCAGAGACCCTCATGGGGCGTCCGTTAGCAAAAGCACCGATACCTCGAGCCGCCCACCAGCGACGGGGTAAAGCGGGGGCTGAAATAACCCCCATCAATGGTCCATCGACATCGTGCACAAGCGCAATCAAAGTGGCCCAAACGGGCACGCCACGGACGAAATTTGAGGTGCCGTCGATTGGATCGATGACCCATTTCCACGGCGAAGCAGCGTTACCCGCGTGCCCGTGTTCTTCTCCGTAGATCGCGTGATCGGGCCGATGTTTGGCGATGAGATCAACGATGACGGTTTCGGTATTGCGATCTGCCTCGGTGACTTCACTGTGATCTGCTTTGCGCGACAGGGTGAAATTTTGACGTTCAAAATACGGAAGTGAGATTGCATCGGCGGCATCGGCAATACGAATCGCCAATGAAAGTTCGTCGGCAAGATTGATGTCAGGTGAAGAGGTCATGTTGTTAGTAAGTCATCAGTGATTCACGCGGGTGCGGAATCGTATGCCTTGATAATGCCATCAGCATCGAGGCCAAGTTGCGCTAATAAGCGATCAGGTTTGGCATGGGGCATAAATTTCGTTGGTACTCCGAGTGATTCAACTCGACAATCTCCGCTGATTCCACTAATCGTGGCGGCGATAGACATACCGACTCCACCTTCACGGATGCCATCTTCAATGGTGATGACTCGTTCATGTCGCGCTGCATCAGCACACATCGCTGGATCAAGAGGGGCGCACGAACGAACATCCCAGACTGTTGCTGAGATTCCTCTTTCGGCGAGTACGTCAGCGGCTTTGAGGGCTGCCGCCACCATTTTTCCGACTGCCAAGATGGCAATTTTGCGGTCGCCCTCACGAAGGCGTAACGCCTGCAAACCAGAACCAACTTCGTCATTGCCCACTTGACGTGCGGCGCCTTTGGGATAACGAATCACCACGGGGCCGGAGTCGGTCAGCGACACTGCGTCGTGCAACATCTGCTGCAGTTCTTGAGCGCTTGACGGCGCCAAGACACGCATGCCCGGCACTTTGCACAAAAGTGCCATGTCATAGATGCCATGGTGACTTGGGCCATCGTCGCCGGTGATTCCAGCGCGATCTAAACAGAAGATCACCGGCAGGCGGTGCAACGCGACGTCATAGACAACCTGGTCCCACGCGCGTGACAAGAAGGTCGAATACAACGCAACGATCGGTCGCAATCCTCCCATGGCCATTCCGGCCGCACCAGTGACGGCGTGTTGTTCAGCGATTCCAACATCGAAGAAGCGTTGAGGGAATCGTTCTTGGAAAGGCAGGAGTCCAGTTGGCCCCGGCATTGCAGCGGTGATCGCCACAAGGCGCGAGTCGGCTTCGGCTTCTTTCAGAATTGCATCGGCGAAAGCTTGGGTGTAGCCAGACGGAACAGCCTTAGGAGGGCCGACCGCTGGATCGAATACTGGGGTGTCATGAAGATGCTTTTCATCGTCGTCTTCGGCAGGCGGATAGCCCTTACCTTTTTGGGTCAAAACATGAACAACGATTGGGCCTTCGCTTGATAAGTCCTCAGCATTACGTAACGCGATTTCAAGTTCGCGAACATCATGTCCATCTATTGGTCCAATGTAACGAACGCCCAGCGCTTCAAAAAATGAAGGCGGTTGCAAGAATTCACGAACAGCGGCCTTGACGGCTTCCATACCTTTTTCGGCTTGTTGACCAACCACTGGTAGGCCTTGTAACCATGATTCAATTTTGCGCTGACGCGAAACGTACAGCGGGTTCATGCGAATACGCGTCAGACTGCTGGAGAGTTTTTCAGTGATGCGGTCGGGGAGCGGTGTTTTGTCAACGGTCGCAAGAACTGATGATTGTTGTGTGAGATTAGAAATCGTCGGTGCGTAGCTTCGCCCGTTGTCGTTGAGCACGATGATGACGCGTTGTTTGCTGTGGCCGAGATTATTCAGTGCCTCATAGGCCATTCCGCCGGTCATTGAGCCATCACCTATCACGGCAACGATGTGGCGGTGTTTGTCAACGCCTATTTCGCGGGCAACTGACATTCCGTAGGCATAGGAAAGAACTGTGGAGGCATGACTATTTTCGATGTAGTCGTGCTTACTTTCCTCGCGGCTGGGGTAGCCCGATAATCCGTCAGCCTGACGAAGTTGACTAAACCCCGCAGAGCGCCCAGTCACGATTTTGTGCACGTACGCCTGGTGCCCGGTGTCCCACAAAATTGCGTCAGTCGGCGAGTCAAAGACTCGGTGGAGGGCCAGTGTTAATTCAACTGCTCCAAGGTTTGAGCCAAGGTGTCCGCTATTGGTTGCGACGGCTTGAACGATGAAGTCACGGATTTCTCCAGCGAGTTCGTCGACTTCAAGGTATGACAATCGGCGGAGATCCGCTGGTTCTCGTATGGATTCGATTGTCATAACGTTCTTTACGCTATCTCTGTACGCCCGTGCCACAGAATTGGGCGATACGGCAGGGCGTGACAGGGGTCAATGAGGATTGGATACTGCATCTACTGCAGCGGCGACAAAGAACTTTCGGTCAAGTCGGCGCTGGTTGAAGCGATGTAGGGCCCAGCCAGCCCAAGCCCCAATGGCGAGGGCAAGTTGACCACCCACACCGTCAACCCAATAGTGGTTGCCGGTCACAACGATGCAAAACAATGTGGCGGCAGGATAGAGCAAGGTCGCTATTTTGGTCCATCTCCGGCGCATGAGAGGCCACATCGCAAAGGCACACCAACTACTCCAACCAATATGCATGCTCGGCATGGCTGCATATTGGTTAGAAATTGATTTCATTGCCTTTGAATCAAAAGTCCACAGCGCTCCGCCGTAAACGGGCAAGGTATCCACGAATCCAAATGATCCGTCGTCAGCGGTTCCGGGTAAGCCATCAGCACCTTCGTCGCGGTACTTGCTTTCAATGCATGCGCCTCCGAAACCACCCTGGGCAGGACAAGGTGAATCGAGTAAACGCGGTGGCATCAAGGGGAAAAGCGAAAATCCGATAATCGCAAGCGCAGTCGTTATGGCCAGTGTGTTGCGCCATTGCGGAAAGACATCCTTGCGTTTGGCAAAAAGAATCCAGAACACTGCGAACGTGACGAGGAAGTGCGCGGTGCCGTAGTAGGTATTCCAGAAACGGATAAACCAGCGGAATGGTAAGAACCAATCTTGTACCGATTCTTCATGGAAAAGACCGATTGCCCGCTCAAGTTGGATTATTTTTTCGGCATTATGGAAAGCGCGTAGTGGTGTATCGCCGGTCTCTAGTGAGATATGGGCCGAGCCGAAAAGGTTGCGACTCCATGAATAAAACACATAGAAGACACCCATGATGAGTGCTTCTTTCCACCAATAGGTGCGATGCTCGCGCTGAATAGCACTGGAGTCTTTGACCGCATCCACCTAAACAATCTAGGCAATTAAGTGCCGATGGAGTACCTTCATTCCGATGTCGTCACGAATTTTCGCTCGGAAAAACTATCCGTGGCTCATTTTTGTGGTCGCCTTTATGACCCTTCTTGGAGCGGCTGGGTTTCGCTCAACTCCCGGAATCTTAATTGACCCCCTTAATGAGGAGTTTGGGTGGGGCCGAGGAACGGTTGGTACGGCGGTCAGTATCAACGTCTTGTTATTCGGCTTTATCGGACCTTTTGCCGCAGCCTTACAAGATAAGTACGGCCTTCGTCGGGTGACGGTGATCGCGCTACTCGTGATTTCAACTGGCGCGCTACTCACAACACAAATGACATCAACGTGGCAGTTGTATCTCTTATGGGGCGGCATTGTTGGCGCAGGCTCAGGATGTATGGCCACGGTCTTTGCATCAACTGTTGCGAGTCGTTGGTTTGTGCAACGCCGGGGATTGGTCATGGGTGCTTTGACAGCGGCCACTGCGAGCGGGCAGTTGATTTTCTTGCCAGTGCTCACGCGAATCGCTGATCAGTACGGTTGGCGATGGGTGGGTTTCACCATTGCGATTTCTTCGCTTTCTGTTGTGCCGTTGGTCGGCCTGTTGTTACGTAATTATCCTTCTGATATCGGACTGCTTCCGTATGGCGCTGAACATTCGTATGAACAACCTTTTGCTTCGGGTAATCCGATTCGCTCAGCGTTCACTGCGTTTACGGCGGCGCGACGAAATGGTGTTTTTTGGTTGCTGTTTGGCAGTTTCTTTGTTTGTGGACTTTCAACCAACGGTCTCATTCAGACGCACTTTTTGCCGGCCGCACACGATCATGGTGTGGCAGCGACGACGGCAGCAGGTTTCTTGGCGTTGATCGGAATTTTTGACGTCGTAGGTACGATCGGTTCGGGATGGCTCACTGATCGTATTGATCCTGCGAAATTACTGATGGTGTATTACTCATTTCGCGGGGTGAGTTTGTTATTTCTTGATCCAGTTTTAGGAACTCGAGGTTTTGGGCTAGCTGGCTTCATGATTTTTTATGGTCTTGATTGGGTGGCGACGGTACCGCCGACTGTTTCATTATGTGTTGAACGTTTTGGAGTCCAACAAGGACCCCTTGTCTATGGTTGGGTATTCGCGGGTCATCAAACTGGGGCAGCAGTTGCCGCGTGGGGAGCAGGTGCACTGCGCGATGCCACGGGTTCATATCGCGAAGCCTTCATCATTGCGGGTCTAAGTTGCGGCATTGCGGCGGTAGGAGTGAGTCGCTTGCGTCGATCACGCCAACTGGTTGAACTTTCGGCGTAAGACTGCTCTGGCTACCCCAATGTAGGATTGCGACGTGATTGACAACGACATTCTTGAACGTGTGTTGGCCGAAGGTTTACGAACCGGTGCTGACTTTGCTGAAGTTTTTGCTTCCGATTGGCGAGGGACCGGCGTTGGTCTCGATGACGGGAAAATCGAACAACTTTCCACAGGGCGGAACCGCGGTGCCGGAATTCGCGTGATCGCTGGCGAAACAACTGGTTTTGCTCACACCGCGGATCTTTCAGAAGCGGGTTTGATGGCCGCCGCGCGTGTTGCCGCTGAAGCGGCGCGTCAAGGTGGCGGCGGAATCAAAGTCGTGGCTCTCACCACACAACCTTCTCGAATTGTGAGTCCCATTGAAATCGACCCATCAACAATCGGCAAGGCCGCCAAAGTTGATTTGTTACGTCGTGTTGATGAAGCGGCTCGTTCAGCAGGTGGGGCAATTTCACAAGTATCGGCGGGCTACTCCGATGGTCGAACTCGAATTGTGATTGCCAATAGCGATGGGCTCGTCGCTCATGATGAGCGTGTGCGCACTTTGTTGCGCGTGAGTGCAGTGGCTAATGGTGATGCTGGAATGCAAACTGGTTTTGACTCGCTCGGTCACACGATGGGCTTTGAGTTATTTGACAAAGTTCAAGTCGAAGATGTGGCTCGCGCCGCGGCTGGTCGAGCATTAACGAAGTTGAAGGCTCGGCCCGCTCCATCTGGCTCATTGCCGGTCGTGATCAAAGCCGGAAGTGGCGGGGTGCTATTTCATGAAGCCTGTGGTCACGGTCTTGAGGCTGACCTCGTTGCTAAGGGCGCCAGTGTTTACAAAGGCAAAGTGGGCGAACTTGTTGCTTCACCTCTCGTGACTTTGGTTGACGACGGCACGATGACTCACGAATGGGGAGCGATTGCCATCGATGATGAAGGCCACCCGTCGCAATACAACGTTCTCATCGAAAATGGAATTCTGACTGACTACATGTGGGACTATCTGCGAGCGCGGAAAGAAGGTCGTCCGCAAAGTGGTAACGGTCGCCGTCAGTCATACAAAGACTTGCCGATGGTTCGAATGACCAACACCTATGTTTTGAATGGCGAAGAAGATCCCGCCGACATTATTAAGGATACGCCCAACGGCGTATATGTTGCGCATCTTGGTGGTGGCAGTGTGAATACTGCGACTGGCGACTTTGTCTTTGGAATGACCGAGGCATACCTCATTGAAAATGGTGAGATCACCGAACCGTTGCGCGAAGGAAATCTCATTGGCAATGGTCCGCAGGTTTTGCGCGATATTGATCGCCTCGGTAATGACTTTGCCATGGGTAATCCGGGTACTTGCGGAAAAGATGGTCAAGGCGTTCCCGTTGGAGACGGTCAGCCCACTTTGCGCGTGAAGGCAATGACGATTGGTGGAACAGCATCATGAGTACTCCCGATCGCAGCGCCGAATTGTTAGTGATTGCGGAACGTGTTGTGGCGATGGCTAAGCCCGGCGAACAAGTTGAGGCCTATGTCAGTCGCGGGCTCTCAACTGAGGTGCGTGTGTATGAAGGTGAAGTTGAACATTTCGTATCGGCACAAAGCGAAGGTATCGGAATTCGTGTGATCAAAGACGGTCGCACTGGTACGTCGTATTGCGGCACGCTTGATCCCTCTCAAATTGCTGAAGTTCTCGCCGAAGCTCGTGACAACTTGGGTTATGGCGAACCCGATGAATGGTCTGGTCTTGCCGAACCTGATGGAGTTGCGGTGGTCCCACAAAGTCTGTGGGATGACAATCTCGAAAATACTCCGACAGCGCGCAAGATTGAACTCGCGAAGTTGCTTGAAAAGTTAACTCTGGCGGGAGACTCGCGCGTACGTGTTGATGACTCTAATTATTCAGATGCTTTTGGCGAAGCGGCCGTTGCGACCACGACGGGTATACGTGTAGCTGGCCGAGAAAATGGTTGTTATCTGAGCGTTGGTACCCTGGCCGATGATGGTGACGAAACGCAGACCGGATTTGGCTTTGCTGTTGGTCGTAATGTTGATGAACTCGATCTTGAACGCGCTGCTCGCGAAGCGGTTGATCGTGCGACGCGACTTCTCGGAGCGACCAAGCCCGAGAGTCGTCGAATCACAGTGGTGCTTGATCCATTTGTGACCGCACAATTCTTAGGAATTATTGGTGGAACACTCAATGGTGAAAGTGTGGTCAAGGGTCGAAGTTTGTTCGCCCAGCGAATTGGTGAAGCCGTTGCCAATCCGTTGTTGACATTAGTTGATGACCCCACCAATCCGCTGGCGTACACCGCTACCGATATTGATGGTGAGGGACTGGCAGCGCGTCGTAATGTGTTGATCCAAGACGGTGTCTTGCAAAAGTTCGTGCAAAGTACATATTCAGCGCGTCGCATGGGCGTTGCTCCGACTGGCAATGGTTTGCGGGGCGGCTACGGCGGTTCACCGAGCGCAGGTTGTTTGGCGTTACAGATCGTTCCAGGGTTGCGCAGTCAGGCCGAGATTGTTGCTGGCATTGATGACGGTATTTTGATACAGCAGGTCCAGGGTCTGCACTCGGGAGTTAATGCGGTTTCGGGAGACTTCAGTACTGGTGCCGCTGGTTTGTTGATTAAAAATGGAACAGTTGGCGCGCCCGTTCGCGAGTTCACGATTGCCTCAACTCTGCAAAAGATGTTGCTTGATATCGTTGAGGTGGGCGGAGACCTGGAGTGGTTGCCGATGAGCGCAACTGGCGTATCGCTTGTCATTCATGACGTGACAATGAGTGGTGCTTAGGGTCCAGTGCGCTTCTGAACATCAACTCATGCACTAAACATGTTGCGTGCCAATTTTTCACGCCATTGTTTTAGGGCTCATGCAAGGTCTGTCTGAGTTTTTGCCAATTTCGTCGAGTGGGCACTTGTTGCTGGTCCCATGGCTATTCGGATGGAACGATTTCTCTGATGTCTCAGTAGAGAAAGCTTTTAATGTTTCGCTGCACCTCGGAACCTTGATTGCCGTTGTTATCTACTTCCGTCACGATTTGGTTCGTTATGTACGCGATGGTTTGCGCATGGTTGTGCAGAAAAAGAAACCGCATACAACCGAAGGTCGTTTGGCTTGGTTGCTCGTAGTTGCCAGTATCCCGGCAGGACTTTTTGGCGCATTCGCAGGAAATTGGATTGACAAACATCTTGGCAAGCCCGTGATTATCGCCGCGTCGTTAATTGGTTTCGGTTTACTGCTTGCTTGGGCTGATCGCCGTCGTGGCCAGCGCAAATTTGAAGAAATGACGTCACGCGATGCGATCGCGATTGGATTAGCTCAAGTCCTCGCGCTGAACCCCGGAACTTCGCGTTCGGGAATCAGTATCTCGGCTGCTCGGGTGATGGGTTTTGATCGAGATACCGCGGTGCGATTCTCGTTCTTATTGAGTATTCCAGTGACGGCAGGAGCAGTCACGGTGAAAATGTTGGATTTGTTTACCGACGGCATTCCTGACGGATTGCTCATTCCGATGGCGGTCGGAATACTGACGTCAGGATTGTCAGGCTGGTTGGCGGTGGCGGGATTGTTGAAATTGGTCCGCTCAAAATCGTTTGACGCGTTTGTGATCTATCGCGTTGTCGCTGGAGTGGCGATATTGGCGATCGCAGCCTCAGGCTGGCGTTGACGGCGAACTTGACGGGGCGACTGATGGCGATGGCGCCGCCGGAGTAGCGGCAGGAGTCGCAGTTGAGGAAGTGTCGCTCGTAGCGGTAGTACTTGTTGAAGGTGTAGTGCTCGATGAACCACCACGACTGTCGGTCTTATAGAAACCGCCACCTTTGAAGGTCACGCCAACTGGCTGGAAAACTTTCTTCACTGGTCGCACTGCGCCATCTGAAGGATGGGGGTACTCGGTGAGGGCATCATCGGTAAAGGCTTGATGGACTTCGATGGTCTCGCCAGTGTCGGTGAATTTGTAAACGTAAATAGGCATAGGGCTGTTCTCCGAACTCCTAAGTCTAGAGTGTGAGGATGGCGTTACCCTCACGTATACGCACAGCCGTTATTCCAGCCGCTGGGCAGGGCACCCGAATGTTGCCAGCAACGAAGGCGGTGCCCAAGGAACTATTACCCATCCTTGAACGCCCAGCCTTGCAACTCATTGTCGACGAGGCACTCGGTGCGGGAGTTGATCACTTGGTCATTGTGACAAGTCGGTCAAAGCCAGCAATTGAGCAGTACTTCGCAGCATCGCCGGAAGTCGAGGCAAGTTTGGTCAAACAGGGGCGAGGTGCCTTGGCTGAACAGTTGCGTCGTTATGGCAACGATGTGCGTATTTCGTTTGCCTACCAGGACGCTCCACGTGGTTTGGGGCATGCCGTTGCCTGTGCTCGAGACTTTGTTGGTTCGGAACCATTTTTTGTGATGCTGCCCGATGAACTGATGCAGGACTCGCGTCTTTTGATTGACCTTGCAACTTTGACGCAGAAAGCCAGCGTCGGTGCAGTTGCTTTGAAACAGATGCCGAAGGACGAACTCTTTCGCTACGGAATTGTGACTCCACGGGGCGAATTGCAGACGAGTGAGGGGGTTGAATTCTTGCCAATTGCTGATGTCGTTGAAAAACCTCGCAACGATGAAGCTCCGAGCGATCTCGCCATCATCGGACGGTATGCGTTGACCCCCGATATTTTTGACATTCTGGATGCGTTGGCTCCGGGCGGATCTGGCGAGATTCAACTCACTGATGCTTTGTCTATTCAGGCCGAACAAACACCGTTACATGGGGTCATTTCAACAATTGGTCGACGCGATGTCGGTAATCCGCTTGGATGGATTGAAGCAGTCATCGAAGCTGGGCTTGATCATCCAGAATTCGGTCAAGGTCTGCGCGCATGGCTTCGCGAAGTGCTCTGACATCTAACTGAGGCGTGTGAAGTGTCCAGGAATGTCGATCGGTAAACCAAAGGCGTCAACCTCGACTTCATGATCGTCGTGATCATCGTCGCGTTGAACTTTCCACAGTTGTTCGGCTAGGCGGGTATAGGTCAAGCGCGAACGAGTGACGCCAAGCGTTTCTGGATCTACAACGACCGAATCAATGACCGATGTTGAGCCAATATCAATCGCCAGTTTTCGTATTGCCATCACGCGGCTGAATGAACTGCCTCGAACATCAAGATCGGTACAGCCTCCGATATCGCGGATCTGCGCGCCATTCACTTCACCCCACTTGCCACGTCCATCATTTGCTAACCACAAGTCGGGTTCGTCAAGGTCGCGAAAGAGCAACATTTGCTGAAGTTGCCAGGTCGCGTTGAGGCGCAAGACGTATTGGATGTCAAGGCCAGTGATCTGGCTGTTGATGGTCCACGACTCATTTTCAAAATGCAGAGTCAGGGTCTCGGTGTGGTCATTGGCGACTCCTTGCCAAATAGCAGTCATACCTTCAAGGGGCAAGTGACTGACATGGTTCGGCGCAGCGCTCATGGATATGAGTGTAGAGATCGCAACGAGGTCGATTCGTGGGTGCTGTCACAATCAATTGTGGGTTTGTGTTGAACCGTCTGTCTTGTACCGTCTTGGTCGTGGCCGCCGATGCTTTTCAATCAAAACCGAATTCGCTCGTTCCTATTCACGAGGCTCGGGCACTGGTCTTGTCGGCGTGCAATACGTCTGAGCCAGTCACGATTGACGTCAGTGTTGCGACCGGATATGTACTTGCTGGCGATATTTCATCATCGGAGAATGTCCCTCCGTTTGCTAATTCGGCGGTTGACGGTTATGCCGTACGCGCCGTAGATACTGGCGGGGCATGCATAGATCAACCGGTGTCGTTGCGGGTGGTCGGAGAAATCGCCGCCGGTGCAGCGGGTGATGTTGTTCTTCTGGATGGAACAGCGATTCGTATCATGACCGGTGCGCCAATGCCACCAGGTGCTGATGCCGTGGTCATGGTTGAAGACACAAAATTTGTTGGCGAGCGTCATAATTTTGATGGTTCGCAGTTGGTGCAGATTTTCAAAGAGTCGCGTTCCGGCGATGCTCTTCGAGGTGCTGGTGACGACGTTCGTGTCGGCGACATGGTTTTTCAAAGTGGCACCGAGATTCGGCCGTCGGTCGCAGGGGTTCTCGCAAGCATTAATTGTCGCAAGCCTTTGGTGTACCCGCGAGTGCGCGTCGCGGTGTTATCAACTGGTGATGAACTCATCGATGACGGAAGTGTTTTGGCTCCCGGACAAATTCGAGAAAGTAATCGCACGATGCTCCTGGGACTCGTTAGGCAAGCTGGCGCCGAGGCGATTGATTACGGCATCATTCGTGATGATGAGAATGCCCTAGAGATAGTTCTGCGGCAAGCTGCGACTGAATGTGATGCCATCGTGACAAGCGGTGGAGTCAGCATGGGCGACTACGACGTCGTCAAGGCAGTTCTTTCTCGCATCGCTGAGATGCATTGGATGCAACTGGCGATCAAACCGGCTAAACCTTTTGCGTTCGGCCTTTTGCAATCTTCACATGGTCGTCGTGTGCCGGTGTTTGGCTTGCCCGGGAATCCCGTGAGCTCGTTAGTGAGTTTTGAACTATTGGCCCGTCCGGCAATTCGCAAGATGGCTGGGCACCCAGAGTCGGCATGGGATCGTCCGATGATCACTGCCATTGCCGACAGCCCAATCAAGCGCTCGTCGGATGGCAAAGTCCACTATCAGCGAGTGATTGCACACTTCAAGGACGACGGTCGACTTCACATTGATTCGGTTCGTTCGCAGGGAAGTCATCAATTGGCGGCTTCGGCCTTGGCTAATGCCATTGCAGTGGTTCCCAATGGCAACGGGGTGGAGGCTGGGGGAGAGGTCCTGACCATCCTTCTCGTATCCTGAAGACATGTCATCAACTGCAGTTGTTCGAGATCTGGTTGACCCGTATGGTCGAACCATTCGCGACCTCCGAATTTCGGTGACTGATCGCTGCAATTTTCGTTGCACCTACTGCATGCCGGCCGAAGGCATGGTGTGGTTGCCAAAGACTGAAGTCTTGACCTTTGAAGAAATTGAACGCTTAGCTCGCATTGTCGTCGAACATTTCGGTGTCGATGGAATTCGCTTAACTGGTGGTGAGCCCACGATGCGTGCCCACTTGCCAGTTTTGGTCGCCAAGCTTGCGGCACTGTCGGTGCCAAAGGATTCTGCTTCGCCTCTTGCTGGCCAACCAATCGATCTGGCGATCACCACGAACGGCGCGACATTGGCGAACTGTGTTGACGAATTGAAGTTGGCCGGAATTGCGCGAGTGAACATCAGTCTCGACACACTTAATCGAGCAAAGTTTGAACAGATGACCCGCCGCGATGAATTGCCGCGCGTATTGGCCGGAATTGATGCGGCAATTGGCGCCGGTTTCTCGAGCGTCAAGATCAATGCAGTTGTTGAGCGTGGAGTCAACGACAATGAGATTCTTGATCTCGCCGAATTTGGGCGAGCCAAGGGTGTTGAAGTGCGTTTCATTGAATTCATGCCACTCGATGCTGAAGGTCATTGGTTGAGTGACAAAGTCGTGAGCCAAGACGAAATCGTTGAACAAATTGCTCAAGTACACCCGCTCGAATTGATTCCAGCGCGTGGTGCTGCTCCCGCCGATCGCTGGCGCTATCTCGACGGCAAGGGAAGCGTCGGTGTCATTCCGAGTGTGACCAAACCATTCTGCGGAGACTGTGATCGCGTGCGACTCACCGCTGATGGACAATTCAGAACATGTTTGTTTGCGACAACTGAATTTGATCTGAGAGATCTCATGCGCTCAGGAGCCGATGACGCGGCAGTGGCGGCCGAAGTTGAACGAGCCGTCGGCACTAAGTGGGCGGGACATCAGATCAATCAAGTAAATTTCATTCGACCCAAACGGTCAATGTCGCAAATTGGCGGCTGATTTCACTCGTTCTTGTTCGGGTCAGTTTTTCAGGCCAGTTTCTCTAGCGAATGAATGCCAGTTTCTCTAGCGAATGAATGTTGGTGTGAACCCCGGGGCTAAATAGCAAGTGTGGCTCACCTTGTGGGCGGGGGAGTCCCGCAGCAGTGATGAGATTGTCGTCAAGATGTAGCAATTCAGCATGATGAAGCGGCCACGGCTCGTGTTCAACTGCTCCGTACCACAACCGATTACCGCGCGATGATGAGACGAGTCCCCAACGTGACGTCAAAAACTTCTCGAGGGGGCCAGGTTCAATTGGAGCGCCAACGCGAACAGCGAGTGCCGAAGCTGAGTGGTGTGGCCACTTGCGTTCAACATTGCTGGTCAATATCGCGCCTTCACCTTGTCCGGTCAACGTGACCCGTGCGTTGCCGTAGCAATACGGAAGTTTGAATGCCAGACGTGCGACCAAAGTTGGAAGAAGTTTTTGTGTGTCGAGCGAGAAGAACCACACTGCTGAACGGCCTCGCGATTTGACGTACGTGCGGACATTGACTTCAGCGAAGTTTGAGGTGGTGGGAATCGGGGGAAGGCCCCGCAGTCGCAAGTTGCGCATGTTGAATGGCACGAGACCCACATAGGCATTGCCGGCAAAAGTGTCGAGTTCAACGCCATCAGGAAGAAGTCGTTGGACGACCTCGGGCGAATATGCCCAATGCGCAAAGAGTAAGTCTTGCCACTGCTGCGTCATGACCTTCATATCTCCATCGTTGAGCATGTAGTTCGCCGGTGTCTTGTCGGGACTAGGTGACTCCTGACTCTTTCAATCTCATTTGGCAGATACTCTTATGGATGTGACTGCAAGCTCAAATCAACCTGACTCCCACGAATCTGGGTTGACGCACCTTGATCAGCAGGGCCAGGCGCGCATGGTTGATGTCGGAGCCAAACAACCCTCGCAGCGTCGGGCGGTCGCTCGCTGCAAGATCTTCATGCGCCCGGACACGATTGCCGCAGTGACACATCAAGATCTCAAAAAAGGCGATGTTTTGGCAGTGGCGCGAATTGCCGGCATTCAGGCTGCCAAACGAACCTCAGACCTGATTCCGTTGTGTCACCCGGTGATGTTGACAAGTACCTCAGTCAGCTTTGAGATCGCCGGTGATCACATCCTGGTCGAGGCTCATGCCGAGGTGTTTGAGCGCACTGGAGTCGAAATGGAGGCCCTCTGCGCTTGCTCCGTGGCGGCGTTGACCATTTATGACATGTGTAAGGCCATTGATAAGTCGATGGTCATCGGTGAGTTGGCCCTGTGGGAGAAGACCGGCGGTGCTTCGGGAACCTATCGACGAGCCCCTGAACAGGGGAAATAGCCAGAATCATGGTTTCGGGTGGGGTTGATGTCCTGACACGTCGTTCACCAAAAGTTCGCCTAATATTGCGTCGTTCGTCACGAATGTTGTAAAACTGTAATGAAGCGGGTTGCCTAGTAACCCGTGACCACATCGGTGGTCGCCAGATCGTTCATGCAAAAGCCAGATCACTGATTCAAGATTGAGGGGAGGACGTCGTCGTGGGCACCATTGTTTTGTTAGTAGTTGTCGCAGCATGGGCCGCGGTTCTCGTTCCTCCGTTATTGCGTGGTCGTCAGGACAATCGTCCCAATTCTTCGGTTGTTGATTTCCGTCGCCAATTGTCCACCTTGCAGCGCTCGGCTCCAGTTCGACCAGGATCGCCAATGCGATCGATGGCTCGTCCGTTGGCGCCATCGCCAGGTCGTCAACGTTCCATGCATCTATCGCACGCCACACCTACTCGTGGCATCGTTCGCCAAAATGTCAGCCGTCAGCATCTCATTAAACAACGTCGACAAAATGTGCTGGTGACTTTGGCCTTGGTGTCGGTGGGGTCGGCATTCATTGCCTTCACGACCAAGAGCGACCTTTTCATTTATGTGTTTGTGCTGTCGGCCATTTCGTTGGCTGGCTATTGCTACAAACTTTCTCAATTGCGCCGATACCCGAGCTCACAGCAGCCGTATCGCCGTGACTGGGTTCGTGCTGCCTGACGCACGCCGTCAATTCGTCGCTAGAGTTTAAACACCTTCGGGGGTGTAGCTCAGTTGGCAGAGCGCTACGTTCGCATCGTAGAGGCCAGGAGTTCAATTCTCCTCATCTCCACCCGAGTATCAACTGATGTTCCTGCCACTTCAATAAGCGATCTACGCTTGCCGCATGTTCAACGATCAACTTGAAGTCGCGCGACGTGATTTCGCCGACCGTCACCCGCAAAGCCGTCTTCATTTTGATGAGGCACGAAAGTACATGCC
>JBIKOO010000126.1:0-3826 GCA_044358015.1 Ilumatobacteraceae bacterium | reverse complement strand
CTCATCGGATGCTGGGCTTCGCTCAACTTCCCATCGCAAGTTGCAGGTTTTGCCGGTCGCATTTTCAGCGCGTGCAAAGACCCAGAAGTTGGACACGCAACAATGCGCGCTTGGAATGATTGGCTATACGAAGAATGGTGGCAAAAGTATCCAGAGCGAATCATTCCATGTGGCATCACCTGGCTTGCTCCCGGACCCGATGGCACCGCCAAACTTGGGGCCGATGAAATTCGTCGTAATGCCGAACGCGGTTTTGTTTCGGTCACGCTGCCAGAACGCCCGCACAACGTGGGCTTTCCTAGTCTCTACAGCGGTTGGTGGGATCCGATCATTGAAGCCTGCGTTGAAACCGACACTGTGATCTCATTACACGTTGGCTCGTCTGGAATGTACTCAATGCCTGAAGGCGCACCAGCGCTTCAACTTGGCGCGACGTTGTTTGGGCAACTTTCACTCACAGCTTGTGCCGAGTGGTTGTGGAGCGGATACGCATACAAATATCCCGACCTAAAAATTGCAATGAGCGAAGGTGGAATCGGCTGGGTTCCGATGTTGCTTGATCGTTTAGAAAATGTCGTGGATCGAAGCGGTTATGGTGCCGGTTGGGATATTCGACCCGCCGATGTCTTGCGGCGTAATTTTTGGTTCTGCACCATCGACGATCCGTCCACCATTGATCTTCATGACGTCATCGGTGACGATCACATCATGGTTGAGATTGATTATCCGCACGGTGACAGCACCTGGCCAAATAGCCAATCAATTTTGAAAGATGCGTGGGGTCATTTATCGCCCCAGTTACTGCGCAAGTTCTGTTGTGAAAATGCCGCTGCGCTGTACCGCCATCCGCTTCCGCAACGAATCGTTCCATGAGCACAGTCGCTTCCCTGCTAAGGGCGCGAGTTGGCGATACTCACCCTGGCTACATCTTTGAAGGGCGCACCTACTCGTGGGATGAAGTTGTTTCTGAGTCAGCCATTCGTGCATCAATTTTGAATGGCCTGCTCGCCGATGGTCGCCCACCCCATGTCGGCATATTGCTGGAAAACACTCCGGAATATCTCTTCTGGATTGGTGGCGCCGCGCTGATCGGTGCATGCATTGTTGGCATTAATCCAACTCGACGTGGAGCAGAACTAGAACGCGACATTCAACACACCGATTGCCAAGTAATCATCAGCGACGAAACTGGAATGAAATTCCTTGAGGGTTTACAAACCGGAGTCAAAAACGCAAACACTATTGACGTTGACTCACAAGACCATCAGAAACTACTTGCTCAACATCAAAATGCGCCCCTTCCTGATAACGAGCCAGATGAAAACAGCATTCTTTTCCTGCTCTTTACCTCGGGCTCAACAAGCGCTCCCAAAGCAGTGGTATGTACAAACCAACGTATGGCTATTGCCAGCGAGCGAGCCGGACAGATTTACGGTGTGACCAGTGAAGAAGTTTGCTACTGCCCGATGCCACTATTTCATGGCAACGCACTCATGGCTTGCTGGGGACCCGCACTCGCGGTTGGAGCAACCGTCGTTCTTCGTCGAAAGTTTTCGGCAAGTAACTTCATGTCCGATATTCGTGAACACGGCTGTACATATTTCACCTACGTCGGTCGCACCATCGCCTACATTCTGGGGCAACCAGCGAACGGCGACGACAAGCACAACAAATTGCGCCTTGGATTCGGCACCGAAGCCAGCTCTCTTGATCGTGAGCGTTTCTTCGAACGATTTGGCTGCGACCTAGTTGAAGGGTACGGCTCAAGCGAAAGTGTGGTTGCGATCATTCGCACTCCCGACACTCCTGCAAATGCACTCGGCAAAGAACGAGCCGATATGGCGGGGCAGGTATTCATTATTGATCCCGACACCAATGCCGAATGTCCACGAGTTCAGTTCGATGAATTCGGAGCCATTGTCAATCCTGAGTGCATTGGCGAAATCGTGAGCAAGAGTGGCGGCACTTCGTTTGAGGGCTACTACAACAATCGTGAAGCCTCCACCGAACGAGTTCGCAATGGTTGGTATTGGACAGGCGATCTTGGTTATCGCGACGACGACGGCTTTTTCTACTTCGGCGGACGAAGCGCCGATTGGCTGCGCGTCGATAGTGAAAACTTTGCTGCTGGACCAGTTGAAAACATCGTCTCACGATTCCCTGGAGTCGTTATGGCCGCCGTCTACCCCGTCCCCGACCCAACAACGGGCGACATGGTGATGGTGGCAATTGAAATGAACGAAACGACCGAGTTTTCGCCGCAGAAATTTGATGAGTTCCTATCGCAGCAACGCGATCTTGGCACCAAGTGGTCACCGCAGATTGTGCGAGTTATTCAAGCAATGCCGTTAACTGCCAATAACAAAGTGCATAAGCCACCGCTACGCGCGAGTAAATGGTTTGCTGCAGACACGCACTATTGGCGGCCCGAGCGCAATCAAGCTTTGCGGCTCATGGACGAATCTGACAAGCAAGAACTCGAAGCGCGTTTTGCAGCGAACGGCCGAACGCAAATACTGACCGCTCTCTAAAGCAACGAATCAGTTATTTGCTTTCCACGTTTGCCACGACTCGAGGCATTCAGGCAACTCACCTCGACCCGTTTGATTTGCCGGCCAGTTTGCGTCATCTAGTCCGACCGGGGCGTTGGGCATGGTGTGGCCGTACCACAGCAAGTGTTTACGTCGAGCAAACAACCAGTGGCCATCAACACATTTGTACGTGTCGTGATATTGGATTTGATGGATGATCCAGTTCCCGTCGGCATCTTCAATCTCACCGCGACATGACACGATTCCCGTCGCACTGAACTGATCAGCTACATCAATAAGGTGATTATTGACTTGCAATATGACCCGCCCGAGCGCATGCATTTGACCATCAAAACTTTCTTTCAATGCCTGAGTACCTGCGGTTTCACGAGTGACCTTGATATCCGGAATAAACAGCGCTGCAAGATTTTGCGTGTCGCGCGCTCCGTAGAAAATCGCATAGCGACTCGCAAGTTGACGAATCTCTTCCGAAGCGGTCAACCAAGCGATCTGATCACTATGCCGCAATGCATTGGAGTGACTCATGATTTCGGGCCACCTGGGAGCGGATGCGGATGCGCGGTCGGCTGCAACAACGCGTCGGTGCCACCGTCAACGAATAGTGTCTGACCAACAATGTACGAAGCCTCTTGTGAACCTAAGAATGCAATCGCATTGGCAATCTCTTCTGGCTGACCCCATCGTCCGCGAGGAATCGGAATCATGTCTAGAGAATCCTTGACACCTGGCATATCGAGCAACGGACGCGTCATCCCAGTATCAATCACACCTGGCGCAACAGCATTCAGCCGGATACCTGATTTCATCCAATCAGCAGCCGACATGCGCACCCAGAAAGCAATCGCCAATTTGCCAGCTGGATATGCAACGAAAGCTGTTGGAGAACTAAATCGAGCCACAACTGTTTCTTCATCTTGCTGCAAATAAGCCATTGCATCATCAACGGACAAACCAGGCGTCATCGTCGTCGAGTTTGAAGAGATCATGACGACTGCTGAGTTCGTTCCTTTTTCCAGTGCAGGACGTAGTCCATTCACAATGGCTAAGGTGCCATAGAAATTCACGCGCACAATAAGTTCATTTGGCACCGGGGTACTTACTCCCGCGCAGGGAACAAGTCCGTCCAAGACACCGCCACACAAGGCGTTCACTTCGTCGGCGATTCGCAGGCGATCTGCGGGCTTTGAAAGATCGCCGCACACGTCGGCATCACGAAGATCAACGCCGATCACTCGATGGCCTTGTGCTTCAAGTTTCTGCTTGGTGGCTGCGCC
>JBIKOO010000125.1:0-3842 GCA_044358015.1 Ilumatobacteraceae bacterium | reverse complement strand
CCGCCGATGGCAGCAAACGACGGATCGGTGTGCAATGGGTTGCGGTCGCCCGACAAGCGATACACAAACGCTTGATCGGGAGAGGTCTGCAAGGTGACTTCGTGATCGGGAGCCTTGGCCGGTGGTTCATTCTGTGGTCCCGAAGGTCCACGATCGCCGTCCCAGCCACCTTCGCCACGAATGAATACCGATGAACGTGTCGTCCACAACAACTCGCCGGTCTTCAACTTGGTTTCGGCTTCGGTGACAACAACCGCTGCTTTGCCCTTGTCGTACATCGCGACAACTTTGTCTTGCACAGTTGCCTCGGCTTCAACCGGAATCGGACGATGCAAGGTGATCGCTTGCGAACCATGAACTAACAATGCCCAGTTAAAGGTGCCGATCTCAGCCATCGCACTCTTACCTGGTGACGTTGTTCCTGATCCTGCGACAACTGCGAATGTTGGGAACACGACCTGCTGGACTTCTTTGGTGTTTTCGGTTGTGAAGGGCAGATCATTTTGACCTGCACCAATTCCGACCGCGTACAACAACGCATCTTTTGAGTTCCACGACATCGTGCGAACATCTCCGACTGCGCCAACTGCTGCTGGATTCAAAGGCATAACAATTCTCCTTGTTGGTGATTTCTATGAGTAGTTAACTGACGTCTTAGTTACTGAAATGTCACTTCGAGCGGGGCTGTGGCCAGCCACCAGGGGTGCCGTCCATACCTGAATTCTTGCGGGCCTTCGCCAACAGCTCAGCAACAATCGGACCAAGAACGGTGGGGTCATCAACTGGAGCGTGCTTCGGTCCACGCACCCATCCTTCTGAAACAGCAAGTACATCGCCGCTTGCTTCAAAGATTCGACCAGTCACTTCGGCTGCTTCATCTGAGGCCAACCAAGTCACAATCGGAGCGATCCAACGCGGCGAACGCTTTTCACGATCTTCATCCGATTCTGGAGCAGGTCCGAGGCCCTCGGTCATACGGGTGAGAGCAACTGGCGCAACTGCATTGACCGTGACTCCGTAGCGTGCCATTTCGAGGGCAGCAATGTTGGTGAACGATGCAATACCAGCCTTTGCTGCGCCATAGTTCGTTTGACCAGGGTTGCCATAGATGCCCGACACTGATGTGGTGTTGATGATGCGACCTGACACGGGCTTGCCAGCCTTTGACTGCTCGCGCCAGTACACACAGGCAAAACGGGTCGGTGCAAAAGTTCCTTTGAGGTGCACATTGATGACCGCATCCCATTCGGCTTCCGACATCGAGAACAACATCCGGTCACGCAAAATACCGGCGTTGTTGACCACGATATTGAGATCGCCAAAGGTCTCGATTGCGGTATTAATGAGTCGTTCTGCTCCGGCCCAATCACTCACGCTGTCGCCGTTGGCGACTGCTTCGCCGCCCATGCCTTTGATTTCTTGAACAACTTGTTCAGCGGGGCTTAAGTCGCCGCCACTTCCGTCAATGTTTCCACCCAGGTCGTTGACGACGACTTTGGCTCCTTGCGATGCCAGGCTCAGTGCATGCTCGCGACCGATTCCACGACCAGCTCCGGTCACAATGGCGATTTTTCCTTCACATAACCGAGCCATGTCGGGTCTCCTCATCATTCGCGTCCCACCCACCACGGGTGTGACTTCTACTCAACTGATCATAGAGAACCGCACCGAGTGAGGCACCAACCAGCGAGTGGTTCTAGCCTGAAACCGTGCCCAGTGACCTCCCCGATCATTCGACCTCGTGCGACGTTTTAATCGTCGGCGCAGGGCCAGCAGGTACTGCTGCCGCGATCACCGCAGTCCGCCAGGGCCTGAGCGTGACCATCATCGATAAGGCTGTGTTTCCGCGCGATAAGTGTTGCGGCGACGGCTTAACCACGCTCGCCCTGCGTGAATTGGAAAAACTGCGCTTCGACCCCTCAACCGTTCCTTCATGGACAGACATTGATGCCGCGTGGCTGCGCTCACCTTCTGGCCGTGAACTGCGTTTGCCCATGCCAAACAACGGAAAGTTTGCAGCGGTGACTCCCCGTGTGGAACTCGACAATGCATTAGTCATTCAGGCACGATCCGAAGGTGTCACGATCATTGAAGACTGCGCTTACGAATCAATGGCGGTCAATTCAGAATCTGTTTGCGTGTCGGTCAATCTCAAAAATACGCCACAACACATCGCTGCTTCGTGGGTCATCGCAGCAGACGGCATGTGGAGCCCGGTTCGCAAATCTCTCGGGTTATCTGAGTCTGGATACCTCGGTGAATGGCACGCATTTCGCCAATACGCCAACAACGTCACCGGCGTTGCCAACGAACGACTCATCGTGTGGTTTGAAAAAGATCTGCTACCTGGTTACGCATGGAGTTTTCCGCTCCCCAACAATCGCGTCAACATCGGCTTTGGTGTTGTGCGTGACGGCAAACGACGTATTCAAGACATGAAAGATGTGTGGACAGATCTGTTGCAACGCCCACATGTCGTTGAAGCACTCGGTCCCGATTTTGTTATGGAAGATCGTCATACTGCGTGGCCCATTCCTGCGCGTGTAGATGAAGCCGTTACTGGCAGTGGTCGAGTGCTCTTTGTCGGCGATGCCGCAATGGCTACCGACACCTTGACCGGCGAAGGAATTGGGCAGGCCCTCCTGTCAGGCTCGCTCGCTGCTGAGGCAATCATCCAAGGCGGCTTACCTGTTGAAGTCCGCAACACATATGCGCAAGCGGTCAAGCTTCACCTCTTTGCCGATCATCGGATGTCACTACGTTTGTCGAAAATCTTGGCGCATGGCCGCGGTGCTCGAGGAGCAATCGCGATCGTTTCCAAATCGGGCAACTGGGGCAAGCGGAATTTTGCTCGATGGATGTTTGAAGACGAACCGAGAGCCATTGCCTTCACGCCCAAGCGCTGGCACCGCAAGATGTTCCGCCTCAAGGGGCCATACCAATCGTGATCGTTTTGTGCGGGCGTACTACGGTCAAGGTATGCGCACACGTTTAACCGATCTGCTCGATATCGAACACCCCATCATGCTTGCCGGAATGGGCGGCGTTTCTTATCACGAACTCGTGGCCGCCGTCAGCGAGGCTGGAGGCATCGGAACATTTGGCGCCGCCCCGATGGGCCCCGGCCAACTCGACGAAGAAATCGCCGCTGTACACAAACTCACCAACAAACCGTTCGGCGTTGACTTACTTGCGGCGATCCCTGGGCAACTTGAAAAAGATGTTGAGAGCATCATTAAGGGTGGTGCACGAATCTTTGTGGCCGGCCTCGGTGTTCCGCGCGAAATCATTGACATTCTTCACAAGAACAACATCCTCGTCGGATCAATGTGCGGAAAAGTTCGTCACGCACAAGCCGCACTTGCAAGCGGTTGCGACTTTGTTGTGGCGCAGGGAACCGAAGGCGGCGGACACACCGGCACCGTTGCAACGATGGCGCTTGTCCCCCAAGTTGTTGATGCAGTTGGCGACAAGATTCCAGTAGTTGCCGCTGGAGGACTTTTTGATGGACGTGGCTTAGCAGCATCGTTAGCACTTGGAGCCGATGGAGTCTGGATGGGCACGCGCTTCATTGCGACCCCCGAAGCAAATGCGCCCCATGGTTACAAGTCGACATTGATTGAGTTACCCGAAGATGGCACAGTGGTGTCACGGGCTTACACCGGCAAGACCTGTCGTGTTGTTCGCACTGAATGGACACAACATTTTGAAGAACACCCTGAAGAACTGAAGAAGTTCCCGGAGCAAGTGATGAAGTCAGTTCAAGCTGGCGCCAACCATATGGGTGCACCTGTAGCCACTGATGTTGATGTCAATCGCGAATTCATGCCGGCAGGTCAAGG
>JBIKOO010000123.1:0-3851 GCA_044358015.1 Ilumatobacteraceae bacterium | reverse complement strand
TTCCCCGAAGCTGCGCTGTGGAGTCGCGAGATTTTCTTGACTCTTGCGGTCATCGGAATCATTTGGGGTGCAGTTGCCGCCACCATGCAAAAAGATCTCAAGCGACTTGTTGCGTATTCATCAGTTGCTCACCTTGGTTTCATTGTTCTCGGTACTTTTGCGTTTACCGCCGAAGCAATGGGTGGTGGCGTGATGCAAATGATCAACCACGGTGTTTCAACCGGTGCACTGTTCTTGCTCGTTGGAATGATCTACGAACGTCGCCACACACGCCTGATCTCTGAACTGAAGGGCTTGCAAAAAGTTGCGCCGATCTTTGCTGCAGCTTTCATGGTCGTCATGTTGTCAAGCATCGGTGTCCCTGGGCTCAACGGTTTCGTGGGTGAGTTCTTGATTTTGATTGGTTCGTTCAACACTGCTCGTTGGTGGGCTGTTGTGGCAGCGACTGGCGTGATTTTGGCGGCGCTGTACTTGCTGTGGGCTTACCAACGGGTCTTCCACGGTGAACCCGACGAAGCAAACTCAACATTCCGTGAACTTCGTTTACGCGAAGGTTTGGTATTGCTGCCCTTCATCGGAATCATCATCTTCTGTGGCGTCTACCCGAAGCCGATGCTTGATCGAATTGAACCCAGTGTGAAAGCAATTTTGGAACGCGTTGAAGAGAAGACGGGTTATGTTGCTCCCCACGCTGTGGAACTTGAATCTCACGAAGGGGAAGAGGGCTGATGGGCGCTCAAACCATGACTTACCCGGCTATTGATTGGTTAGCAATTACTCCTTTCATCATTTTGCTTGGCGGAATGATGATCAACTTAGTGGTTGCTGCGTTGACGCGCGTATGGCCACGAGCCTGGTATGCCATCGGCACTGTCGTGTTGGCAGTTGCCGCAATTATCGTCGAGATGTTTATCTGGCACGACATCAATCAGGATGGCTCGCGCATCATCATCAACAATGCACTTTCAATAGATCACTTCGCGATGTTCTGTTGGATAGGTATCGCCGGAGCTTTGGCGTTGGTGTCATTGTCAACCGCTGAATATTTGCGCCGCGAAGGTCTTGAGGGCCCCGAGGTGTACGCGCTGTATATCTGTGCAGCTATCGGCGCAATGATTATGACGGCATCAAACGACATGATTGTGTTGTTCCTTGGTCTGGAAACTCTGTCGATTGCGCTATACGTTTTGGCGGCGAGCCATCGTCGTCGTCCTGACAGCCAAGAGAGTGGATTGAAGTACTTCATCCTTGGTGGCTTTGCTTCGGCCTTCTTCTTGTACGGCATTGCGTTGATTTACGGTTCAACTGGAACGACCAATATCTCGGGTATCGGCAACGTGTTATCCACCGAAGTATTTGTCAATGGTGACGATGCAATGTTGCTCGCGGGCATTGCACTCCTCATCGTTGGTTTGGCTTTCAAAGTGGCCGTAGTGCCATTTCACTTCTGGACGCCCGATGTGTACCAGGGTGCACCAACGCCAGTGACGTCGTACATGGCATCAGTCGGAAAGTTCGCGGCGTTTGCTGCACTGCTCCGAGTTGTCACGACTGCGCTTCCGACCCGTGCCGAAGATTGGCGCCCAGTGATTTGGGTTCTGGCCATCTTGTCGGTGGTTGTTGGTTCGGTGCTCGCCGTTGTACAGACCGATGTCAAGCGTATGTTGGCGTATTCGTCTATTAGCCACGCCGGCTTCATGATGATTGGTATTGAATCAATTGGTCATGGCGGTGACGTCGATGGTCTTCCCGCGACATTGTTGTACTTGATGATCTATTCAGTTTTGGTCATTGGAACATTTACGGTGGTGTCGCTCGTGACTCGTACCGGCGACAACGGCAGTGACATCGGTTCGTTCCGCGGCCTTGGCAAAGAGCGTCCTGCACTTGCTCTAGCGATGACGGTTTTCTTGTTGGCTCAGGCCGGAATGCCGCTGACCTCGGGCTTCATTGCCAAGTTCGGAGTCATTAAGGCTGCGGCCGCAAACGAAAGTTACGCAATTGCAATCGTTGCAATGGTGGCCTCGGTGATTGCTGCGCTCTTGTACTTGCGCATCATGATCAGCATGTGGTTAAGCGATGAAGAGTTGGGTGATGAGAAGCGTGAGGCCATTAAGGTGCCGTTCTCCGCTGGTTTCGTCGTCGCCGGATCTGCATTCTTCACCTTGCTCGTGGGTGTCTGGCCAAGTTGGCTGATCGACGCTTCGCAAGCCGCATTGCAACTCGCCAAGTAGGCGACACTTCATTTCAGTGTGGGGGTCTCCCCAAAACTGCCACAGCCAAGTGACAGACTGAAGACATGTTTGAAACGCCGGAGTATCTATCGCCATCGTCTATCACGACGTATCGCGAATGTCCGATGAAATTTAAGTTTTCGCGCATTGACAGAATTGTCGAACCACCAACTTGGCATACCCATATCGGCACCTTTGTCCACGAAGTGCTTGAACACTTTTATCAACTTGATGCCGAGGATCGAACGATTGACTCGGTGAAGGCAATGGCCACCGAACGCTGGAATACCAGTGAATGGGAAGCTCAAGTGACTGCACTCGAAAAGCCAATGGGGTCAATAATCGACTTCAAAAAGACTGCGTTTGAGTGCATGACCAATTTGTGGAAAATTGAAGATCCACAACAAACTGAACTCATCAATATGGAATACGAACTCTTTACAGATGTGGACGGCGTTCGTATGAAGGGTTACGTTGATCGTTTTCTCTATGACGAGGACGATGGGAAACTCATCATTAGTGATTACAAGACCGGCGCAATACCGAATCCGAAGTTTAAGTCAGAAGATGACAAGTACTTTCAGCTACTGGCCTATGCACTCATGTTTGAATCGGCCGATCAAGAAGAAACATCCAAGTTGCAGTTGCTGTATCTGAAGCACAGCGCGAATCACGAAATTTCAGTGACGCCTGTGAAACTTGCTGTCGCTCGTGGAGTGATTGTGGAAACAAAAGAAGCAATTGATCAGGCGTGTGCGACCGAGAAGTTTGCGTGTAACAAAACCAAACTATGCGACTGGTGTTTCCATAAGTCGTACTGCCCAGCGCATCAATAGCGCCAATAACTACTTACTTACTTTGATCAAAGTGTCAAAAAGATTCTGCTGCTGTTGATCATTTGCTGCTGAATCTTCAGGATGCCACTGCACGGCCACACACCAGGTTGCGGTCGTGCTTTCAATGGCTTCAATTGTTCCGTCAGTCGCGGTGCCCACCACGACAAACCCGTGACCGACTACGTCAACCGCTTGATGATGAAATGAGTGGCAAGCCTCAGCTCGCGATGCACCAACCGCTCGAGCGAGTTTTGAATCGGGCATGAGATCGACCGAGTGATACTTCTGGCGATGGTCTTCGGTTCCGAGATCTTGAATCAAAGATCCGCCATGGGCGACATTCACTACTTGTAAGCCGCGACATATAGCGAGCATCGGAATATCTTCGGCGAGAGCATGACGTGCAACTGCGATTTCTATTTCATCATGATTGGCATTGATGCCGTACAAGGCCGGCGTGGTTGGCGATTGTCCGTAATGTTTCGGGTCAATATCGCCACCACCGTGCAACACAATGGCGTCGCATCGTGACAACAACGTCTCAAGTTGATCATGGAGATCAATGATTGGTGGCAAAATGATCGGAATTCCACCCGCCCGAGTAATGGCATGAGCATATGTGCGCCCGATACCAAAGGCGGGTCCACGTACGCCAGTGGGTTCAGTAATTTCGCGACCAACAATTAAAACCACAGGATTCTTCACATAATCATTCTGCCAGCCGTGCCAGCGGTAAAGATAGAAAGATGACTTCGTTGCTTGATTCAGTGTCCTTTGCCAG
>JBIKOO010000124.1:0-3851 GCA_044358015.1 Ilumatobacteraceae bacterium | reverse complement strand
TGAGCCGTTGCCCACACCGCTTTACGGCCCGAAGTTCCTTCCATCGCGGCCACAGCGGCGCCAAGTCCACAGCCACCAAAGAGAAAGCCGCCGCCAGTACTAATGCCTTGAACGACGGGCAAAACCCATCGATGCGGGTTGTGGGTGGGTTCTAATCCCAAGAACTGTCGGCTGTCCATCGTTGCAAACTCTAGGCGGGCACTAGCGTCAGCACCTATGGCTGTGACTTCTCACTCAGGTACATCTGCATCCGACACATGGCAGGGCGATGCATGCTCGCTCGTTGACGCTTTTCGCGCGGGCGAACGCTCCCCCGTTGAAGAACTAGATGCGACATACGCCGCTATCGAGGCAAGCGACCTCAACGCCTTTGGTCATCTTGATCGCGACCGCGCCTATGCAATCGCACGAAATGCCGATGTCAACTTGCCCTTCGGAGGTATCCCGATTGGAGTCAAGGAACTTGATCAGGTCGCAGGTTGGCCCGACACCGAAGCATGTGTCGCTCTTTCGCACATCGTTTCAGATTTCTCGTCAGTGATGGTCCAACGACTTGAAGATGCCGGCGTCGTTTTAGTTGGTCAAACAACTGCGAGTGAATTTGGTGGTGTCAACGTCACTCGCACCGTAATGCACGGCGCAACACACAATCCTTGGGAACACGGTCGCACACCAGGCGGATCTTCAGGTGGAAGTGCCGCAGCAGTCGCCGGAGGAATTGTCACGTTGGCGACTGCCGGCGACGGCGGTGGATCAATTCGTATTCCCGCAGGTTTCACTGGTTTGGTTGGCCTCAAGGCAACGTACGGCCGAATCCCGCGAGCGCCAAAAGTGCAACTCGGAAATCTCACCACAGTGACTGGCTGTGTCACTCGAAGTGTTCGTGACACCGCGCGTTGGTTTGATGTCACCTCTGGCCATGATTCTCGCGATCAACTCAGCTTGCCCAATGTCGGCAAATGGGAGCCTGAACTTGGTTCATTCACTCAGGCGCTACGCGGTCTGCGCGTTGCTGTCGTTCCTGATTGGGGCGGAGCAGTTGTCTCCCCTGCAATGTGGGAAGTCTTAAGCGCCGAAGCCGATCAACTCATTGCTGAACACGGATGGAAGCGTGTTGATATTGATACTTCGTTGCCGAGTATGGGCGCAGCGTGGAGCATCAGCGGAATGTTGTCGATTCACGCGCAACTCGGCGAGTTATGGCCAGATTGTGCCGACGTACTCACACCAGAAATTCGCATGGGCTTAACGGCAACCATAGATCGTTACGGACCCGAGGCCCGTGCTCGTATCGAAGCGCGTCGCGTGGCATTGAACGAACGTATGTCAGAAATCTTCAACGCTTCAACAGGAGTCGACTTAGTTCTCACTGCTTCTAACCCAGATGTCGCATTTGATGCGGAAGGACCACTTCCATCCACTTTTGGTGGAGTTCGTGCAGGAGCAGGCAACAACGGGAAATTGACGTTCCCGGCCAACTTGCACGGCAACCCGGCAATATCAATCCCAGCTGGCTTCGTCGATGGACTCCCCGTCGGACTGCAAGTGGTGTCGCGTCACTTCACCGAACAGTTGCTTCTTGATATCGCTCTTCATGTTGAGCGCAATCGTCCATGGCCTCTCGTTGCATTGTGACTCAACACGACACACCAGTAACTGAAATTTCACATCGTCGTCGGGCATTGGCAATCGGTCTCGTCAGCAGTACATCACTCGTCGCCTTTGAAACAACTTCACTCCTCACTGCACTGCCGACAATCGCCGAAGATTTAGGAGGCGACTCCTTATATGGAGCCACTCTTTCGGCATACATGTTGGCCAGCATCGTCGGCCTCGTTTCGGCCGGCGAGCAAGCAGATCGCAGCGGACCCCGCGCTCCCTTTATTGCTTGCATCACGATCTTCTTGTTTGGATTAGTTGTTGCGTCAATCGCCCCCTCTATGACTCTCGTGCTCGTTGGGCGAATCTTGCAAGGAGTAGGTGCCGGTGGAATAGCGCCCATCACCTTTGTCATTATCAAACGAGTTTGGCCCGAAGATCAACGTTCGCGAATCTTCGCGTGGGTTTCGGCTGGATGGGTCTTGCCAAGTTTGATTGCGCCTGGACTTGCCGGCTACGTCACTCGGGCCTTCGGTTGGCGGTGGGTGTTTATCGGAATCGCTCCAATCGCACTCGCGACTGCGGTCTTGTCAGTCTCCGCAATGGGTTCATTGCGCTCCACCGACGAATCAAAGGCTCATGCACAAACTCAAAAGTCGCGCCTTCCCCAAGCAATTCTCCTCACGGCCGGAGTTGCTTTTTTCATCGCTGGTGTGCAATCAAAATTTGCGCTGCTAGCCATTGCTTTCATCGGTCTCGGATTGATCTTGGCGATACCCAACTTCAATAAACTCATGCCGCCCGATATTTGGCATGCCAAACGCGGACTCCCCGCAATTTTGGCGTGTCGTATGTTGGCCACCGCCGCTTTCCTGAGTATTGACTCATTTGTTCCACTAGCCGCAGATCGAATTCATGGCGCATCGGCAACGATCCAAGGGTTTGTGATTATCGGTGCTGCATTGACTTGGAGTCTGGGTTCGGCTCTCTCCACACGTCGCTCCCATATTCCGGTGGCGCGTTCTGCTGCAACTGGATTTGCCTTGATCTTGTTCGGCATTTTCGCGATCGCTCCGGTGCTCTCACCAAACTGGCCTCTTCTAGCCACTTTCTTGGCGTGGTGTTTTGGCGGCTTTGGCATGGGAATTCTTTTTGTACCAACGTCGGTGGCGGCGACTGCCTACGCCGACGATGGCAATGAAGGTCAAATCGGCGGCCAACTCAATTTGGCCGACAGTTTGGGGTTCGCCCTCATGGGTGGAATCGGCGGCGCCACCGTTGCAGTTTCTGATCGCACCGATTGGCCGCTCTCCCACGCACTCGGAACCAACTTTTTGATTGCGGCGATCCTCGCAGCGCTCGGAATCGTGGCCAGCAGGGGTGTGGCTCAACGGACCTGATGCGCGAACATCAGGTATGACGCAAACTGCCCAAACCACCCAACATGGTCCACTTCACGGAATCAAAGTCCTCGACCTTTCCGTCATGATCTCTGGCCCACTTGCGGCGATGATGCTCGGCGACCAGGGCGCCGATGTCATCAAAGTGGAGTCCCCCGGTCTCGGTGACTTCATGCGCTATCTCGGATCTGCCAAAGGTGGCATGACGGGCATCTTTGTCAACAACAATCGCGGCAAGCGATCCCTCGTTGTTGACTTGAAAGGCGAACAAGGAGTCGCAGTTCTGAAGAAGCTCGCCGAAACTGCCGACGTTGTGATTCAAAACTTTCGACCAGGTGCAGTTGAGCGACTAGGAATCGGTTATGAAGATCTCAAAAAAGTCAACCCACAGCTCATCTATGTGAGCATCAGTGGCTACGGCCCCGACGGTCCCGATAGCGGGCATCGTGTCTACGACAATGTGATTCAAGCCGCATCTGGATTAGCCAGCGTGCAAACCGATCCGCGCAACGGCGAACCTTCACTCTTTCGAACTTTGCTGTGCGACAAGGTCACCTCGCTGACCGCAGCGCAGGCAATTTCATCAGCGCTATACGCGCGCGCTGCGGGCAATGCCGAAGGCCAGCACATTGTTCTCGCCATGCTCGATGCAGCAGTCTCGTTCATGTGGCCAGATTCAGGTATGGACGCGGTCTTGTTGGATGATGACGCCAATCGCACTCCAACAATCGGACAGAACTACGGCATTACGCGACTCAAAGATGGGTTTGCCGCAATAGCAGTAGTCAGCGATAGCGAGTTCCGTGGACTGTGCCACGCCTATGGTCGCCCCGAACTCGCCGATGACGAACG
>JBIKOO010000200.1:0-3881 GCA_044358015.1 Ilumatobacteraceae bacterium | reverse complement strand
CGTCTGATGGCAAGGTTGTGCTCGATGTGAGTTTCTACGACCTCATGATGCGTGATGATTTGCTCGGCCCATTCGGCGACGCATTGCCGCGACTCATGCGTTGGGAAATTGATCCGATCACCAAGCGGGTGTCGGTCACCACAATTGATTCATCGGCTAATGAATTCCCACGACATCGTGGATCACTGACTGGTCAGATGTATCGCTACGGTTATTGCGCTCAGGTTGATCCAGGCTCGATGCACTGGCCAACTGTGAAGCATGACCTGGTCACTGGTGAGCGCAAAGTTTTTGATCATGGCGTATCGCGAGCAGCAGGTGAGCCAGTGTTTATCGCTCGACCAGGTAGCAGCGACGAAGACGATGGCTGGTTAGTGACTTTTGTGCACGACGGATCAAACGACTCAACTGAATTTGTCGTGCTTGATGCCCAGGACTTTGATCGGGGATACGTCGCCCAGGTGAAGTTGCCTGCCCGTGTACCGTTCGGTTTCCACGGCAACTGGGCGCCCGACCGCAACTAATCCGACCGTAACTAATTCAGCGGGCGTTATCGCCGAAGCGATATTCGTAGGTCAACTCGTCGATGCGGGCTTTGATGCCAGCATCAATAGGAGCACTGACCGCAGCGACGGGGTCGGCGATTTGCTCTGGACGACTCGCTCCAATGATGGGCGAGGTAATTGTCGGATTGGCGAGTACCCACTGGACAGCCAAAGTCGCCATAGAAACTCCGGCTTCGTCGGCGATGGTGCGTACGTGATCAACGGTGTCAAACATGCGGTCATGCCAATAGCGATCTTGGTATCGACCGGCGGCAAAGCCAAGGGTGAAGCGTCCACCTTCGGTTGGCGCTCCACGCATGTGTTTGCCGCTTAAGAAGCCGCCGGCGAGAGGGTTATACGGGATGACTGCGATGTTTTCCTCTGCGCACAGCGGAAAAAGTTCGCGCTCATTTTCACGAAACAACATGTTGTAGCGCGGCTGCACACTTTCAAAACCACTGACGCCCAAAACTTCGGCACGACCAACCGAACGAGCGAGTTGATATGACAAGAAGTTAGAGCAACCAACGTAACGAACTTTGCCTGACTTCACAAGATCGTCCATGGCGGTCAACGTTTCGTCAACGCGGGTTTCGGCATCCCATGAATGCACTTGATATAAGTCGATGTAGTCGGTGCCGAGACGCTTCAATGAAATATCAACTGAGCGCATGATGTTGTGGCGCGAGTTGCCAGCTTCCCAAGCCTTCTTGCCAGTCGGAAAAAAGCATTTCGTCGCAACGATGAATTCTTCGCGACGACTCTTGAGCCATTTGCCGACGATTTCTTCAGTGCGACCGAACAGTTCTGGGGGAGCGCCGAGTGGATACATGTCGGCGGTATCGATGAAGTCGATGCCAGATTCGGCTGCGGCATCCATGATTGCAAACGATGTGTCTTCATCGCATTGATAACCAAACGTCATCGTGCCAAGGCACAGGCGAGAAACTTTGAGACCGGTACGACCAAAACGAACATGATGCATGTTCGTACCTTAGGTGAGTTTCACCTGGGGGTCTGAATTATTGAGTAGCCAACCAGGCAGCGATTTCGTCGTTCACCACATCAAGGATGTTGAGTGATGCAACTTCCCAATCGACTGCATGAGTGCCCCATTCGGGTGAAAGGTCACCTTTGAAAGCGTCGGCGCGTGAATCAGTGGTATCGGCGTTGGTGTGGATTTGCAAATACGAGAAACCATTTTCATAAACACACTCGGCCTCGATTAGGTCGGGGAAACTCATGAATGGGGTTGTAATTGAGGCTGCAAGTTCCGGGTCGGTGAATGCCCAATCGGCAGTGACGAAGGCCGACTTCAGTACGCCCGTACCACCGCTCAATGCCGCAGGGTTGGTGCACCCAGCCATTTCTCCTTCGGGCGCAGGCTGTCCCATGCCGCCAGGCTTGCCGAAGTAGGCATTGGCAGGAGGGGGCGCAGTATCGCGGAATGATGCATAGGTCATGATGCAACCGGTTTGTTCGTTGGCACGACACAACGGAATGTTTTGCATTGCTGCACCGATGTCTTCGCCTTCGGGGACGGCAACAGCGCCACCAAGCATGATTGCGGAAATCAGAATTGACCTTTGTGCTTCGCTCGGATCAATAACTTCTTTCAACAAACGAACGAGTTGTCCCGTGCCCTGAGAGTGAGCCAGCAAAATGACGCCGCGTCCTTGATTGTCATTGGCGAGATAATGATTCCAAGCATCTTTGATGTCTTCAAATGGTGTCAACCACGCTTGAGTTCTATCGCCCGGCATTGCTGGGTTAAAAAGACCCGCCAAAGTCACGCTGCGATACGTAGGTGCGAACATGCGACACGAAGTTGAAAGCCGTGCAGCTTGTTGGAACGCGACTTCTTTCTCACGACCGGCGATGAGGTCAGAGTTCAATGTGGCATCTTCACTTGCTGTCGGGTAGGCATAGAAGCAGTCGACGGGAGCGTCGGGGTCGACAGCAAAAGTTTGAACTTCAGTTGAGCCATCGGCATTGATCATGGTGACACTGGTGTCATCATCACAGGTGTCAGTCATATCGGGGCGACAAGTCCAATGCGTGGGGTCGCTGTAAATCTCACTCGTATACGGAGCCACGATTGTTGTGGCCGTGGCCAAAGTTGTCGTCGTTTCGGTCGGTGCCTCACTCGACTCCGAATTAGTTGGTGAAGTATCAGGTGTCGTATCGTTGGAACCACCACCGCAAGCAGTGAGAGATATGAGGCTGATGAGGGCGATGAGGGAACGACGCATGCATGAAAAGTACACAAGTCATAGCCAGTAAGCGCGGTTGTGCCGTTTGGGTCGTGCTAATCATGTTCTGTGGAAATCTTGCTTGCCGCCGCCGCTGCACTTGTTTATGGAGTTGGTGACTATTGCGGTGGACGCGCATCACGAAAGATTGACAGTTTGGTCGTGACCTGTGCTGGACAAATCTTTAGCTTGATGCTGTTAGGCGTTTTTCTGGCAGTTCTTGGTGATCCGACGCCAGGACTTCACGACTGGTTGTGGGGCGCTGCTGGCGGAGTTGGTGGATTTGTCGGGTTGACGCTTTTTTACTACGCGTTAGCCAATGGGTCGATGACAGTTGTTGCACCACTTGCTGCAGTTGTGAGTGCCTCTCTTCCCGTTGGTGGTGGTTTGTTTCTTGGTGATCGTCCGTCACTCATCGCCTATGTCGGAATTGTGATCGCGATCGTGGGGATTGCTCTAGTGACTGGGGCATTAGGAACTGCGCATGCCCCAACCAAGATGAAAATCGTTGGTGTCGCAGCGTTGGCGGGTTGCGGATTTGGTTGGATGTTTGTGTGTCTTGATCGAACGTCGTCTGATTCGGGAATGTGGCCCTTGCTCGCAGCTCGGATCGCTTCAATTTCCATCGCAGTCACAATCATTTTGCTCCGACGTCGTTCGGGTTTAGGAAAAGGTCGAATCCCAGCGATCGCCCTGTGGGCCGGATTGTTTGATATGGGAGCCAATGTTTTGTTTGTGTACGCAAACCGCCAAGGGATGTTGTCGTTGGTTTCGGTGATCACCGCTTTGTATCCCGTGAGCACGATCATTTTGGCCCTGCGACTCGATCGCGAAAAAGCCAATCGCTCGCAATACGTGGGGATGGCGTGTGCGGGTTTGGCTCTGGTCTTTGTGAGTCTCGGACGGTAAGGCGACGTGACAGATTGATGGGCGACTAGTTGCCAGCGAGGTGACATCTCGGGCTAAGGTTGACAAGTACAATACAAGTGACAAAACCTGTGGTCGTTGAGCGACCACCGCACCCGGAGGCGCCCCATGGCCAAAATCAAGGTTGATAATCCAGTCGTTGAACTCGATGGCGACG
>JBIKOO010000122.1:0-3902 GCA_044358015.1 Ilumatobacteraceae bacterium | reverse complement strand
CGCTTTTCTACGACGACTCGTTGATTTTTGTTTCGGCGAGCTGTGGAACTGCCCGTCATGATGCCTTCGCGATTGGCTTTGAGGCCGCTGCTTTGGTGACGCCATCAATACGAATCGCATCAAGAATATCTTTGGAGTGATTGCCAAATACCAAGAATGCGGCCCGTTCAATATCCATACCCTGGATACAGAGCTGATCAAAAGCCATGAATGATCGCACGCTGAAACGCCGAGCCTTGTCGGCATCAACAGCAGCCGAAGCTGGTGCCCGAAGATGTGGTGACAATTGCGCAAGTGCACCCGGGTGTGGTCGATCGATGCGAATAGCAATTGGGAAGCGATCGCGTAAGGCGACCGGGAGATCACGCATGTCTTCGATATTGGTCGTCATGACCACCGAGAAATTCTTTGCTGGCTTAAAAACTTGGCCAGTGTCTGGGTGCTGCCAAGAAGCGCTCTCGGGAGTATCAAACATGTTGAGCAAGAGCGACAACACATCGCCCGACGCACGGTCGATTTCGTCGGCCACAATGCGACCACCGGTTTGACCGTTACCTTGCCAAGCTTTCAGCACGGCCCCGTCGAGCCACTTCCAGGTTCCGTCTGCGGTAGGCATGAAGTGACCAGTCACATCGGCTGCCGTCATGTCCTCGTTGCAGATCAAACGAAAAGCTCCGCCCGAGACATCGCCCACAGTGAGCCCAGCAAAAGTCTTTCCAGTTCCTGGAGGCCCGAACAAAATCAAGCGATCAATTCCGGCGGCGAGAGCGTCTCGGACGTCTTTCCAGCAGGAGGGGAGGTCGTGTTCGACGATGTTGGCAGTACCGATAGGTACTGGAGTGATGACTTTGCGGGTGGTTTCTGGTTTCAAGCTGCTCTCCTAGGTCTGTAGCTGTGGGGTTCGTGGCGTTGTTGCTGGTTCGTGGCTGTGAGAAATAAACGACGAATCGTTGTGAATGTGTGCTGTCACCCCGCTGATGGGGTGACAGCACACAAACCCTCAAGATCACAGATCGTCAAATTCTTCGTCTTCATCTGGCTGAATTAAGAAGCTCTCACTCTTCATGAAGCGCTCTGCCATCGGCATGGCCGAGTAGGCACGAACTGAGCGGGACACGCTCAACAGTGCATTGGTCATACCTTCTTCTGATGCATCAAAATTCATGGTGTTTCCCGGAGCAAAGCCAACCTGGCCGCCAGCCTCGAACGCATCCTGATTTGCACCAAGGAAGACGAAAACCCAGCCTTGCGCTTTGCGTTCGGCGATCAGAGTGAAGATGGCATCTTGGGTGAATTTGCGGCTCGCATTTTCGCCACCGTCGGTGAAGATGACGACGACTTGTGATTCTGGATCTTTGCCTTTGGCGGCTCGTTTGGCGATGCGCTGGTCGGCCTTCTTGATGACTGCGCCGATGGCGTCGTACAAAGGAGTCATGCCATTGATGACATAGTCCTTGCCGGTGATCTTGCGAGCTGTCTTCACGTTGCTCTTGGGCAAGATGGTCTGAATGCCGTCTTCGTCCTTGAGGGACGGGAACTGCACAATTGTGACTTTGGCATCGTTATCTGAGGATGCTTGTTCGGCGATGAAGTCGTTTAGACCCTTGATCACGGTCTCGTGGAGGTGGTTCATCGATCCGCTGGCATCGGCCACGATCGAGATGAATGTCGCCTGAGCGGTCTCGGGAGTAGCGGTGGACGGGGGATTATTTTGGGCTGTCGTTGTTGTTGTCATGTAACTCAAACGACGGGTATACGGCAAAGTGTGCGCTCGTCTCAAAGATATTTCTTAGTGATCCTTGGTTGGGTAGGGCTGCTAGTTGGGATGCTCGTCGCCGGCTCATGGTTGCATCACTGAATCAAGCCTCACCTTGGTTTTTCTGGTGGCAGGAATGGGGGCTTTTTCGTTAGTTTTCGCCACCAGTTTCGCCAAGATATTTCAACTATGCGATTGTGAGTTCTCGGGTTTCGGGATTGAGTTTGAGTTTCCAGCCGCCTTCGTGGGCCGCGTGGTGATGCCGTGAACACAACGGGACCATGTTGTTGAGATCAGTTGAGCCACCGCCTCCAGAATCAGATATGGCCCAGTATTCGATGTGGTGCACGTTGCAGTGATCGAAAATCACTTCACAATCCGGGATCGCACAGGTCGGGTGCATTGCTTCAAGTGCTCTTCGTTGATGCACTGTCGCTAATCGTTTTGATCGGCCGACATCGATCGGGACTGATCACCCATCAATCTGTGTCGTGTTGTCGGTGTGTTGGGACGCTCGTCGCTGGCTCGTGGTTGATTCACTGACGTCGCCCACGCACCATTGCTCTGTGTTGAGTCTGTGTTTTGGGCTCAGTCAACGTTCATCACCCACGACCAGCTGCGCATCCCAACATCAATTCACCACCACCACCAGACTCGTGAGACGACTTTTTCTCTCTTCGTTGGGATGGCCGGTTCTTAACGACGCCGGGTGTGGGGCGCAGCCTGTCGTTGGTCGACAACATCGGATGCCTGCACCACCGACTCTCTGACAACCGAATCGGCGGTATCCGGTTGGAGAGCGACGAGCAGGCGACGAGCCTCACACCAACTGGGTTGAACCAGCCATCACAAACGACTCACGTTTCTGCCGCTCGAAGGTGGACAGACCATCGTCGGCAACGACGGACTTGGCTGTTTCTTTGACCAACTGATCGAACTGTGAAGCGGTCATCGTGGTGGACGCTTCAACCAGCCCAGGAAGATGCCTGAGGAATGCATCGCGTTCTGCTCCAGCGATCTTGAGTCCGCGACCGAGAGCATCAACATGAGCTGCGGTCGTGTCGCCAGATGCCAACACGGCACCTATTTCAGGTGCAACTTCAGTGACGAGGCCACGTGAAACAACTTCCCGAGCTTCACGCGATGTGAGACCACCATGAGTAACAAGTTCACGCTCGGGGATCACGAACGTTGGTGTGACTGGGTCGTGCATCAACGAAATCATGCGCGCATTCAACGCAAGTTTTTCAGCATCGAGTTTGGCCTGCAACGATGAAACTTCGGACAGACGAGCACGAACTTGCTCAATCGTCATCTCATGAATCTCAACCTTGGCTGGACCACCGAACTCGAACAGAAACTTCAAAATACTCCTGATTTCATTGATGATTCGTAACTTTTAGTGCTACGAACGTATGTTCAAAAGATACAGGAGGGGTGTTGCAAAGTCAACGTGTAGAGCAACTATTTTCAGAAGAATTCTTTGAGAGATTTGTGAGATTTTCATAAGTGCAAATCATTTCTTCGTTATGTGTAAAGAACTAATGACATACTCGGCTTATGGGAATTCTTGTACCAGCAGATTTCGACTTAGGCACGACAAAGAACGACGATGAAATTCGGGTAGTCGAGGCCCTCGTTGAACAACTAACTGATGGGTGGTTGATCTTTCCAAATTTTCGCTACCGCAATCATCGCGACCATGAAATCGACGTTGTATTGCTGCACGAGATTCACGGCATTGTTGTTTTAGAGGTCAAGGGCCACAAGGTGAGGTTAAATGGAGGCATTTGGTACGGCGATTCGGGACCGCTCAAGCCGCAACCATTCACTCAAGCGAAAGACAACGCATTCAAACTTCGAAAAATACTGGAGCAGAAGGACAAGGATCTTTTTGAAGGCCTGCCAGTTCGGTACGGTGTGATATTCCCGAACACCATCTCATTTACCGGTGATCTTCCTGCGGCGATTCGACGTGAACAGTTGCTTCTTGGTACCGACTTGGCTGATATCAAATTCGCCATTGATGAATTAATTCGAGTCACCGGGCGCGGTATGAAGATGCAGCGCGACCACATGGAAGCAGTGATTGATTTCCTGTGCCCGAATGCGGACTTCTCGTGGGATCCTGAGGCGCGGATTCGCA
>JBIKOO010000121.1:0-3948 GCA_044358015.1 Ilumatobacteraceae bacterium | reverse complement strand
CGACTGCACCTCTGGATTCAGGGCCTATCGGGCATCAGCTTTGGCTGCCATTGCTCCCGAAACCACAAAGGCCGAGGGTTATGCGTTTCTCTCTGAGTTAGTGGTGCGGTTGTCGCGACGCGGATCAGAGATTAGTGAAGTTCCGATTCTGTTTATTGACCGCGAAAATGGAACGTCCAAGATGTCGGGACGAATCATCGTTGAGTCAATGTTGTTGGTGACCCGATGGGGAATAGTGCATCGATGGAATCAAGTAAAGAAGTTTGTGCAAACAAAGTTTCGCGAACGAAAGAATTAACGCTTTAGAAGCGGCGCAAACTTGTCGCCAACTTTTGAATAACGCACGATGCAATACACCGCGCGAACGCCATCGCGCCAGCCGATTTTCTTACCTTCGTCGTAGGTGCGACCAGAATATGAAATACCGACTTCAAAAATAGGAATACGCATCTTGGCCAATTTGGCGGTGATTTCAGGTTCAAATCCAAAACGATCTTCTTCAATCGTGATTGATTGAATCACCTCGCGACGGAAACACTTGTAACACGTCTCCATGTCGGTCAGATTGAGATCGGTAAACATATTCGACATGAGAGTTAAGAATTTGTTACCCAGGCTGTGCCAGAAATACAGAACTCGGTGGGGGCGACCACTCAAGAAACGTGAACCAAAAACAACATCGGCACGATCGTCGAGGAGTGGTTCGAGCACTAGGGGATATTCAGAAGGATCGTATTCAAGATCGGCATCTTGCACGATCACAAATTCGGAAGTGGCGTGTTGGAAACCCGTGCGCAGTGCGGCTCCCTTGCCTTTATTGACATCGTGAAGAACTACTTGAACTTTTGGATCGTTGACGGTCGCCAGGATTTCACGTGAGCGATCTTTTGAGCCGTCATCGACGACAATGATCTCGGCAACCCATGGCGAATTGAGAACCAAATTGATGAGTGATTGAATCGTTGCTTCTTCGTTGTAGCACGGGATAACCACGCTCAGGCAGGGGCGGACTTCGGTACTCATGATTGCTAAACGCTAGCGGTTCAGTCGATGGGATTGTCTGACATGGGATCGTCTGACATGGCCTCGTCTGACATGGGATCGTCTGACATGGCATCGTCTGACGTGGGGACTGGCTTGAGCCACGCTGCGAGGGCGAGCAGTACGACTCCTAAGAAAACCGGCTGGTGCGAACGTCGAAAGACCGAGGGCCAACCAAAGCTGGGATCTGCTCCGGTACGAATCTGTTGGGCGATCAAAAACAGCATTCCTAGTGAGATCAAGGCGATTCCCACCGTGTGGGTGCGGCCAAACCTGAATGTCAACGCCGCGATGATGCCAGCCAAAAGGCCGTAAACGGGTGAGATCACCAAGGCCGCGAGCACTGCCGCGTAGGTGACTGCCTCGACCCGGGAATTGATGGAGATTGGCCGTCGTATAAGGGACCGCTCGGGTGGCAAAGAGCGGCGACGCAGGCGGGGAATAACCAGAATGGCTAGCGAGGCAGTCAGGCCGACCAATGTGATCGCGATGCCGATCCACATTCGAAGTTGTGGGGTCCATGAGGTTTTGAATGTGGTGTTGTCCGGAGTATCTGACAGGCGCCACAGCAAACGCCCGCCCGCGCTCGCAACAGGATCGCTGAGAGTTTGACCTGCCAATGATCCTTCCCACCCGATGTTCCAACCATCGTTCAATTCAAGCCAGCATCCACTGGTACAAGAATTGATCGAAGTTGTCCGTGTGGTGCGCGAGTGGGCGAGTGGTGCGACCACCGATGCTTCTGGTTGCTGAGCCGATACCGAACGTAGAACGATGCGATCCACGTGAATGGATGTGCCGTACGAAGTGAGCAATGTTCGATGGCCGATCTTGAGATTCACCGGTTCGCATCCGACAAATGAAAAAGTTTGATCTTGGTCGCTCTCAACATTGCTCAAACGGACCGGAATGATCGTGTCATCGATTGTGATGAGATCATCGCGGCAGATATCGCCGGCAGCGAAATCTGTAGTACTCGTGGCCTGACCAGTGACTGTGAATTGATCTTCGTGGTCAACGAAGAAATTTCGATTGATGGATTGTTCGGGATCTTGTCGATACGCCTTGTATTCATCGGCCTGTAAGCGAGTAAAAGAATATGAGACCGGTGTTGCTGCAGTGACAACTGCAGTGGCATCACTTGGAACCGTAATGACTTCTTGGTGTTGGAATTCGGTAGGCAATATTTCGGCCCAACCGACTGGAAGTTGCTCGTTCCCAAATGAAACAGCATCAATTCGTACCCGCACCGAATTGCCAGGTTGGTTCAGTTTGATCGTTGTGTTTTCGGTGTCGGGGTCAATCGTATGACTCGTCCAATCTGAGTTATCAATACTGACGGATACTGCTGTGATCAATCGGTGATCAAACGAGAACTGAGCAGGGATGAGGTCAAGTTGCTCGACCATTGGTAGACCCATGTTGCTCGTATACGTCAAAGTTTGACCAATGGGGTTGATACCCCAACCAACCGCCCACGAAGTACCCAAGTTTCCGTCGTTGGCATTTGCCGGGCGATACTCGGGCAGATAGGACAACAATGCCCCATACGTCGTGGCCGACATTGAAGTTCCAGAGTTGTTTTCGGCGATTGACAGTGTTTCTAATCGATCAGCGCCTAGAGGAAAGACCGGTAAGCGATTATCAAATGCATCAAAGGAATCAACGAGCGCTGAAGTTCCTTCGGTTGCGCCCCACACCTCTTGTGAACCGCGCCAATGGTGTGCACGCTTGCGATTGCTGTCGGTCACAATGACTTCAGGCGCATTAAGTACGGCCTCCCGCAGAGATGTTTCATCGAATGCTGCTGAGGCAAGAATTGAACTCTTTCCGTCGATGAGTCCCACTGCTGCAAGATCCACCATTCCCGATCCATCAGCTGAAACAACGATGGGTTTGTTGGTGATGCGTGCGCCAGGAGTTGCATCACTGACTTCGTATAAGGAGATTTCGGGTAATGCTGTCGGGGGAAAATCCGATAGATCATTTGCCTCATCATCTTCAGCAAGATTGATGGATGGCTCACCAAAGACTCCAATGGGCTGCAAGCCTGGGGCTGAAGCCACAAGCTCTGCAGATCGCTCTGGTCGCTGAACACCGAATCGCTCGTACTGATACGAATTCACGACCATGACGGTGTCAGCGCCAAGTAAACGTGCGATGGGGGCAATGCTGTTGGCATCGGCGGTTCCATTTTGAAATGAATCATCGAGTGCGTACAACAAGTCCATGAACGGTGCGCTTCCTAAGGGCAACCAATCACGAGTGATCAACGGCTTCTTCGTGATTCCTGGCAGGATCGGATCAACCGGATAGCCCCATCGGTAGGCCGCGGATTCGATGCCGGGAAGTATTAAGACCGAGCCAGTGTGGCCAGCATCAAAACGTTGATCAAGCAGTGCGGCGGCTTGGGTCCAAGCAGTTGGTAAATTTTCGGGTCGGGAGATTGCGGGATCGATGTAGCGACCACCAAACAGAGCGGGCACATTGAGGCAAATAAATAAGAACACCACAGGAATTGCTAAGAGGCGCAAGCGTGGTGAGCGTTGCGACAAATAGTTGGTCGCCTTGATGACAAAGATTCCAAGGCCAATGGCGAGAGCCAATGCAATGAGTGGCACAGCTCGCGATGATGATCGCAAAGCCAAACTGATGGCACTTTTAGGATTGTCAGCAAAGTATGACCACAAAGGTGACGGCGAATCTGAAGGGTATGTGCCAACCGATAAAACCACGCCGACCAAGAGCATCAAGCTGAGAGGTCGTTTCAGTTTCTGGTTACTGAAAAGACCAATCACACCAGCGATCACCAGACATACTCCGACAGTGATGACGAGCAGATTGTTTTGATAAGGCGTTGATGCGGATGTTAGCGCCGTGATTTCGTTGCGATCGTAAAACAGCCAG
>JBIKOO010000120.1:0-4011 GCA_044358015.1 Ilumatobacteraceae bacterium | reverse complement strand
TCGCAGATTGTGTGGCTTTCAACACCGAATGTTGATCCTCCCTACATCGCCGGCGAAACTGGGGTGCCCCCGTTTGATGAAGCAGATCCCAGTCGTTCAGTCCGATACAACGAACTCATCGAGCAATTCGCCGAGAAAGATGATCGCGTCGTCTACGCCGATTTCGCTAGTGCGGTGAAAGCCCATCCGGGTGGAGAGTTTGAACCAAAGATGCGTCCTGACGGTGCACATATTGATTTGAAGTACGCCCCAGATTTGGTGATCTGGCTTGATCAGATGATTCGAGATGTGTATGTCGCTCCATAACGAAACATTGATCGTTTCCTCTTCCAGAAAACTTTGGTCGCATGCAGGGCCGCGAGCCGCCGTGTCATGGGTGCTGGTTTATGTCTTGGTTTGTTTGACCGGACAGAAGTTCTCCACGGACTACCTGAATATCGGCTGGCAGTTAATTCCTTGGGATATTTTGTCAACTGACCCCTTGCGAAGCGTTGCTTATTTGCACGTGCAACCACCGTTGTGGAATTTGATTCTTGGTACGACTGCTTGGTTGTCGCCTTTTTCTGATCGTTTGACATTGCAGGCGCTGATGGCCCTGATTGGTATTTCGGTCGCCTGGCTTTCGGCTGCTCTGGCGAACCGTCTGGGAATGTCACGGAGCGCTTCGATCGTGGTCGCACTGATTGCAACGCTGCATCCAGAAGTCTTCAAGAATGTCTTTGAACCCACCTACGAATTGGTCACTGCAGCGTTGTTGTTGCTAGTTCTCATTGCGGTTGCCGATCTATCTCATAAGGAAAATGTGCGGCGCTCGTTAGTCGTCCTGTCAAGTGTTGTCACGATCACTGCACTCACGAGAAGTTTGTATCACCCAGTGTGGGCAATCCTGATTGTCGTTTTCGGTTTGTGGTTGATGCGTCATCGCATCAACTGGAAGTCGACGGTCTTGGTACTTTCAATCCCAGTCATCTTGATGGGCGGATGGATGGCGAAGAATCAAGTCTTGTTCGGTCATTCCACGATGTCGAGTTGGTTCGGAATGAATTTGCAACGTGCGGTCATTCCAGTGCTTCCTGAAGAAGATCTCAATGAAATGTATGCGAAAGGTCAGATATCGGATATCGCGATGATTGGACCATTTGGTAAATACGACCTCTACAAAGATGTCGTTGAACCGTGTGTGCCGCAACATGATCATCGATCGCTTGTCGAGCCAATGCGCGTCAGCGATGAATGGAGTCCGAACTTCAACTACGAGTGTTTCCTTCCCATTTTTGATCAAGCTGGCAAAGATGCGTTTGCAGTCATTAAGGAACACCCCGAGGCGTGGCTTGAAGGTCGCTTGTGGTCGCTGCGTACAACAGTGGCCGTTGCGTCAACGCCGTCTCAAAGTGAATCCATTGTGATGCGGAGTTTGGATTCAGTTTTCTCCATCGCTCGGCTTGATTTTGGCGGGGTGTTGTCAACCAAGGGCTGGGGGACTCCGATTTATGGTCAACTTGTCGCTCCCGTTGATTTTGGATTGTTATTGATTCCGATGTACCTGTTGATTGGTTGGATGGGCTTGTGGCAAATCTTGCAACGCTTCCGTCGTCAGCCATTGAATCCGACTTCGCCGATCTACGTCGTTGGTTCTTTCACCATCGCGTTCACGGTCATCGTTGGGGCAATTGCCGAACTCGGAGAGCAATCACGATTTCGTACGATGGTTGATCCCATCGTGACGGTGATGGTTTTGGCAGTAGTTGTTCCAGTAGTTCAGCGCTGGTATCGGCGAATTCGCAAGCCAGATAATCAGTCGCACGCAGTGGCAGTAGGGGAGTAAACGGTTGCTGCGTCAGTCGTCTCGATCGTTAACCGTTCAGCTTCAACTTCTTGGGTGAGTAATTCGCTATTCGCTCCCGAAAAAGTGAAATCGTTACTGAGGACGACAGCACCATTGTGTCGCAATAGTGCACAAGGAAGTTCTGCATACAAAGTTGCGACATCTTGAGCCTCGCCAGTCAGTGACTTGACCGGAAGCGGTGCATACGCAGATGGTAGGCCGGTGTCCCAATGGACTCCGTCGGCATCGTTAGTGATGATGATTTCGGCGCCCGATTGAAGTGCGGCAATTGAATACGGCTTGAGTTCAGAACTATCGCTGAAGCTCTCGGCAACATTCCAGGGTCGTACTGCAAGCAAAGCGAAAAGAACGAGGGTGGCCATCGCGATCGAAAAACTTTGAGTGCGACGTGATCCTTTTTGTTTGCTCGCGAATTCGTGCACTGACCAAACGATCGCCGCGAGAGTGAGAATGCCAGTGGGCAACATCAAGCGGTTATCAGCAATTACTAATGCGTCAAATCCCATCATTCCCGCAACCAATCCCGCGGAGATAATGGCCGCGGCAGCAAGCGCGAACTCGGCTGTTGCAGGCAGGAAATGACGTCGGCGTACGATGCTGTAGAGCGCAAAGATGACCGCTACAAGCCAGGCGATTGTCACGATCCACGACCACCACGAAGGTCCCTCATTCGTGAAATACGTTCGGCGGAGATCACCTTGTTTGGCATCAAACCATCCGCCGATTGAGCGAACGAAAACTTCGATATCGATTCGATTGAGTCCGCGCCAACCAGCGTTGTGTCCACCTCCCGCAGAGGACGCCCACAAAATATTGGAGGCGGCTGGGATCATCATCGCGATCGTCCACATCAAAGATGACAGTTTGCGTCCAGTCTTCTGATAGCGCTCCCATCCAGCGAGAATTGCGAGAGGCGCTCCGATAAATCGCAATAGGCCAGCAGCGATCGATAGGGCTACGACGGGAGCCCACTTTCCGCCACTGCGGAATTTCGCGAGTGCAATGACGAGCCACAGTGCGACCGCACAAAACAATGGTTCAGATAATGCACCTTGGGTGACGAGTCGCGTTGCGGGCGACATCGTGATCAAGATTCCCGTTGCGCCAAGCAAGAAAGGGGCAAGTTTGGATTCTGTTGATTTCTTGGCGCCAGTAATGAATGCGATCGCGATTGCAATGAGAGCGACGATGCAGAAAAGTTCCATCGCATGACGTGTGCCGATAACGACTCCGAGTATTCCGGCAACGAGTGGATACCCAACGGGGAAGTCAACGAACGGCAATCGGCCCGATCGTTCAAGAAATTCAATTGCCGAGAAGTTGGAAAATGACGGGGCAAGATTGGTCGTGAATGGGTGCCCGTTGCTGGTGGCCTCGGTGCCGCTCCAGTAGGTCACGGTGTCGAGCAGATGGACGATCCCGTGGCGAAACTGGATAAGGGCGACGACCAAAGCGCCAATCCCAGTGAATACATAGGTCGCAGTAACCCAAGGATGAGTGATGGTGGGGCGACTCAAGGAGAGTCGTTCTTTGAGCCGAGCCACAAGTTGAGTCTGTCAGGCTGCGACACCTGAACAGTTGACCTGCCAAGATGTAGCCATGGCTGTTGAAGATCGCGTCTCAGTAACTATTAGCAACGGAATCGCCGATGTGCGGATGAACCGTCCTGACAAGCGCAATGCATTGGACAATGAAATGTTCCTGGCATTGGCAGCGGCTGGCGAGAAACTCAAGTCCGATCAGTCGGTTCGAGTTGTGGTGCTCTCGGGTGAAGGTTCGTCCTTTTGCGCTGGGCTCGACTTTGGTTCCTTCCAGCAAATGGCTGGTGGCACGAAAGCCGAAAATGCCGGCGAAGGCAATCCGGGCACAATGGCCGCTGGTCGCATCACCCACCTTGGTCAGCAGGTGTCTTGGGTCTGGCAAGAGATTGCCGTGCCGGTGATTGCTGCAGTCCACGGACATGCTCTTGGCGGTGGGATCCAGATTTGCCTTGGCGCCGATATTCGCATCGTGCACCCCGATACTCAGATGTCGGTACGTGAAACCCACTGGGGTCTCGTACCTGACATGACTGGCACACAAGTGTTGTCAAACTTGGTTCGCCCCGATGTTGCGAAAGAACTCACCTTTACAGCACGCGTGTTTAGCGGCCGTGAAGCCTTTGA